>DASVKR010000130.1:0-8567 GCA_036385275.1 Candidatus Cryosericum sp.
GCCTACGGAGCTCTGAGGTGCTACGGTGTATGCGGTAAGTGCGTCCTGCACGCTGATGCACTGCTCACTCTGATATGGAAGTTCGCCTGCTCGTGTCCGGAATGCGGCGAACGCGATGCCCTTGAGTGCGTCCGGGTCTTCGACAGGTGCATCGGATCCAAAGTTCAACTCCGCACCGCTGTCGAGCAGTGACCTGAAGGCATATGAACCAGGATGTGGCGTGGGGAAGGTCGTTTTCAACTTGCCGATGTCGAGGTCGAGATGGGAGGGCTGCACGGACGCTGTGATCCCGAGGTTGGCAAAGCGTTCTACATCGTCGGGGCGCAGGAACTGGGAGTGTTCTATGCGGTGGTGAGCATGCCCCTTGGAGGCGGCGGCGCCGGCTTGTTCGAACGCATCCAGCGTCTCCTTGTTCGCCCTGTCGCCGATGGCGTGGATCCATACCCATAAGCCGTTCTCATCCGCTTTGCGGAATCGATCGGCAAGCCAGTTTACAGATTCGTAGGTGTGGTAGCCATGGTAGCCAGGCGCTCCTGGCCATGGATCCTCCATGTACGCAGTCCGGGAACCCAGTGAGCCGTCGGCGAACACCTTGATGCCCCCGAGTCGGAGGAAGTCTGAGCCGAAACCGGACCGGAGCCCGAGCGAGACAGCCGCGTCGAGGTTGTCGAGGCCGACGGCCTGCCAGATCCGGATGCGAGGTTCGTCGCTCATAGCGGGGATCAGTGCCTGGAGTTCCGGGAGAATGTCATAATCCATGCTGCAGCACGAGGCAAATCCCATCGAGAGCAGTTTGCTGATGGCGCAATGGAGTGCAGCGAACCGTTCGTCGAGTTGGGGTGCGGGAATGCGGGAAAAGGCCCAGTCCTGAGCGGCGTCGCGGACGATGCCGGTGGGGCCATCTATGTCACATGGAACGAGGTCAGAGCCGAACGGGCGCGAATTCCACAGGTCAACCGCCTTGAGAGCGGCCGTGTTGAGCCAGAGCGAGTGGTAGTCCTTGCGGTTGAGAACTACTGGTGAATTCGGGTAGAGATCGTCGAGCTGGCGCCGATGTGGGCTGTCGGACCAGAGTTCGTCGTCCCAGCAATCGCCGAGGATCCAGGCGCCATTGTCCGGTCTCCCGGCCCGACGGATGCACTCCAGGGCGCCGTCGAGTGAGGTCTCGCCATTGAGGTTCACGTGCAGGAGCGAGAATCCATACAGGTCAAGGTGCAGGTGAGAGTCCATGAATGCCGGATAGCATGTCGCTCCAGGTGTACCGGCAAAATCGAGGATCTGTGCATTCCTGCTGGAGGCCATTCCCTGAACATCGTCAGTACTTCCGATATGGTCGATGATTCCATTTCTCAAGTACAGGGCGTTACCTGTCTGTTCCCACCATCCGCCCAGCGACGACATTACTCTGACATGAAGCAGTGCTGTGTCTTCATGCTGCATGATCATTTTCCTCCCGCCCGCATGCGGACGCTCATTGTGGCAAAACCCCGGAGTCACGGGTGGCACATTCCGAAACTGATGGGATTATTGTAGTTCGGCAGACGCAGGCTTCAACTCGCCGGGTCTGAAAGCAGCAGAAGCCCAGGCCAGGTTTCGATAAGGTAGGTGGGCTTGAGCTTAAGCAGTGCATCGCGTCCGATGTAGCCGAATGTGCAGCCGCACGAAGCCACGCTGGCGTTGTGAGCCACAAGAATGTCGTTTCGTGAGTCCCCGACCATGAGCGTTCGATCCTTGCTGGTGCCAATATCACGTACCAGGGACAAGAGATTGGATGGATTTGGCTTGCGCAGGTCGGCGTCGCTGGGTCCGACGACACGGTCGAAGTACTGCAGGATCCCGAGGTGCCGCAGGATCTCGAGTGAGAGATCCTGGGGTTTGTTCGTCAGCACTGACAGGTGGGCTCCCCGTTCCTGGAGCGACGTGAGCGTTTCCGAGCAACCTTCATAGACGTACGAGAAGTCAGTGCAGTGGTCCTTGTAGTAGGAGCGGAATTCGTCCACCAGTTCATTGACGAATTCCGCTTCGTCAGTTTTGAAGGCTCGTGCCATCATGTCATCCAGCCCATCTCCTACCCACGAGATAACCGTGGCGATGTCGTCGACAGGCCGGGAGTGGAGCTGAAGAACATGGTTGACGGCTTTCGCAATGTCGCGGCGTGTGTCCACAAGTGTTCCATCGAGGTCAAACAAGTAGAGGTCGAACACAGGTTTTCTCCCTTAGTGTGGTGTGGCACAGATAATTCTCATGTATACTGTACCGATGCACAGGCGCGAGTCTACCCTTGTAACTGTGAAACCGCACCATGTCTGGTTTCTGACGTGGTGCGACTCTGAGAGCGACTCGTTGTGACAGGAGAGAAACGACATTGATGGAAACAAAACTCATCAAGGACAGTACGGGGTTCGCAGCGCTGGAACCGTTCTGGAATCGCCTGGTTGCGGAAAGCGTCGCCAGCACATGCCATTCTACGTTCGAATGGTTGTTCACGTGGTGGAAACACTTTGGTGCGGACAAGCAACTACTGCTCATTGCAACATGCGAAAACGGCGTTCCTGTTGGCCTTGCTCCGCTGTATATCGACGCCTGCGAAGCTGGGTCGAGGGACCTCCATTTCATCGGCCAGGGGCTTTCGGACTACGCCGACTTTATTACTCCCCGGGATCGCCCGGACGTGGCAGAAACTCTTGTCTCAGCGCTGCTGGATCTTCGTTCGTCATGGGATGGAGTAGACCTCGAGGAGATCCCGGCCCAGTCGCCCAACAAGACGCTTCTGGACCGTGTGATCGAGAGAGGACGTGTCCCTGCAGTATGGCGAACGACGGTGCAATGTCCATACCTGCCAATCGAGGGCACCTGGGAGGCATTCTATGCCACAATGGGTAAGGGATTTCGACATGAGGTTCGGAACAAGCTGAACAGATGGAGCAACCGGAGCAGAGGGTGTATAGAAGGATTGGAACTGCGTTACGTCGATCGTAGAGAGATCGACAGCGTGTTTGTGGACGAGGTTGTCGCATTGTCTGATGAGCGACAGTCGGCCGACGGCCATCGGAGCCCGTTCCTCAACCATCCCGACCAGGAGTTCCTTCGAGAAGTGCTTCCACTCATGGGCCGGCGAAACCAGTTGCGCGTAGGGGAGCTCAGGAGTGGAAACGCACTTCTCGCATTCATGCTCGGGTACCAGTGGCTGGGAGTTGTGTCTACCTGGAATACTCAGTACGACCCTGCGTACGCAGACTACTCGCTTGGGCGCATCGTGCTGGTATCGTTTGCAGAGCAGTCGTTTCGCGAGGGTTGCCACGAGCTGGATTTCATGCGAGGCGAAGAACCGTACAAGTTCCAGTGGACAACGCTTTGCAGGACGAACCTGGCTCTCCGCACGGAGCAGTCAGTCCAGCCTGCCGGGGACGTAAAGGCGCCTCGAGAGTGCCAAGTGGTCTAGATCGTCCAGCGCGAAAGGAGTGCCTGACATGCGACAGAGAGTCATCGTCACCGGGCATAAGAATCCGGATACGGATTCTATCTGCTCTGCGCTTGGCTACGCGTTCTACAAGAATCGCACGGACCCGTCCCGTGTCTACGTCGCCGTTCGGGGAGGAGAACTCAACGATGAGACCCGATTCGTCCTGGAGCGCTTCGGGTTCTGTGTGCCACCGCTGTTGAGATCGCTGATGCCACAGGTTCAGGACATTCCCCGGAAGCGCCTTGTGACTGTCGCCCCCTCAACCCGTGTCGGGAAGGCCGCCATTCTCATGAAGGAGAACCATATTCATTCGCTCCCGGTCGTCGACGATGCGCTGGTTGTAAGAGGTGTCGTGGACGCCGTCGACATCGCCACCGCCTACGCCGACCAGCTTGAGCATGCCGACATCCTCCCCTATGCCGTGGAACTCGACACCCTCGTGCGACAGCTGTCAGCCAGGATCGTGGTACATACCAGCGAATCCGCGGAATTGAAGGGGCGATTGCTGGTTGTTACCGGTTCGGTGGGGCGTCTTGCGCCGGGGTCTGAGGATGTCACCATTATCATCTCTGACGGGATACCCTCCGAGGACGTCCTGGCGGCGTGTTCGGCCGCTTCCACCCTGATTGTCACTGGGACGGCCGTTGTGGCGCAAGCCGAGACATCGTGGCCCTCCCATCTGAACCTTGTTCTCGAGACCGACATGACGGTGACACAGGCGTTGCGCGCTCTCTGGTCGTCGATTCCGGTATCTGCATTCATGGAAGGCACGGTGCCCTTGCTTGGCATGACAGACACGCTGGAGAGAGCAAAGAAGGCAGTGCTCGACTCGTCCGCCCGTTGTGCCGTGGTTCTTGATGCACTGCATCATCCGGTGAACATAGTGACCCGTTCCGACCTCATCCGGTTTTCGCGCAAAAAGGTTGTTCTCGTGGATCACAATGAGACACTGCAGGCTGTCGATGGCGTGGAGGAGGCCGATATCCTCGAGATCATCGATCATCACCGTGTTGGAGATATCTCCACCTTCCGCCCCATCTACTTCCACAACGAGCCGGTCGGGAGCACGTGCACGATTGTTGCTGAGCTGTGTACGGAGAACGGGGTGTTCATGCCGAAGTCGGTGGCCGGGCTCCTGATATCGGGCATTCTCTCGGACACGATGAACCTCAACCTCTCGACAACCACGCCAAAGGACGTCCGCGCCGTGCGGCGACTGGCGGCGACCATTGGCATCGACGCGGAAGCATATGGCCTCGAGCTGCTTCAGAACGGTTCCGTGATGTTCAAGGATCTTCCCGCGACAGAGGTTCTGATGAGGGACTTCAAGGAAGTTGACCTCTTCGACACGCGCATCGGCGTCTCTCAGGCTGTCGTGTTTTCCTTTGACCATATTCGGGAACGGGAGTCGGAATTCAAGCAGGCGATGCGGGATGTGCGGGCACGCATGGGACTCGCCATGGTGGCATTTCTGGCCACGGATCCTCTGAGCAGGAGATCATATCTGATCGTTGCCGGGCCTGCCGAGGCGTTTGAAGAGGCATTTGACGTACGCATGGAAGATGGCCATGCTGTCCTCGATGGAGTGCTCTCTCGAAAGAAGGACTTCATTCCACCGGTGGCCGAGGTCCTGTCGCGGTATGCATAGTTCGCATAGTGGCCGCGGGTCCGCTGGACCTGGTTAAAGGGGAGGATTACGATGGGAGACCGTCTTATTCTGGCGATCGATTGTGGCACGCAGAGCGTTCGAGGTCTGCTGTTCGATGATGACGGACACCTGGTGGCTAAACACAAGGTGGAATTCGAGCCCTACTTGTCGCCGGCCCCCGGATATGCTGAACACAAGGCCGAAGACTACTGGCGCGATACGTGTCTGGCAGTGCAGGGACTGCGGGAAGACGCGCCTGAACTGTGGAGCCGTATTGGAGCTGTCGCGCTGACCACGCAGCGTGACACCGTCGTTGCCGTGGACGCCGACGGCATCCCCGTGCGGCCCGCTATCACGTGGCTGGATCAGCGCATGGCTCGTTGCGACGACCCGATGCCTCTCGTGGACCGGCTGCAATTCAGAGTCACAGGTATGACACTTGCTGCAGAGATCACGCGACGTCAGGGCAAAGACAACTGGATGGTCGAGAACGAACCCGAGGCATGGACCCGAACGAGCAAGTGGTTACTCCTTTCGGGGTATCTTTGCTATAGACTGACAGGACGGTACGTCGACTCGGTGGCATCGCAGATAGGTCACATCCCATTCGACTATCCCGCACGCAACTGGCCCCGCAGTGACAACAGCTGGCGGTGGCACATGTTCAGGGCACGTCGGGACCAGCTGCCCGAGCTTGTGGATGCCGGCGGGCAGATGGGTACAGTGTCAGCGGACGCGGCGCATGACTCCGGCATCCCCGAGGGGACACCGATCATTGCGGCCGGTTCCGACAAAGGATGCGAGACGCTGGGCGTGGGCTGTGTCGACGAGACGAGCATCAGTCTGAGCTTTGGCACGACCGCGACTGCCCAAACGACGTCGCGCAGGTACTACGAGACGATCCCGTTCATGCCGCCGTATCCGGCCAGCGTCAAGGGCAGCTACAATCCTGAGATCGCGGTGTTTCGCGGCTACTGGATGGTGTCCTGGTTCAAGAAGGAGTTCGCGGAGCGTGAGGCCCTCGAAGCAAAGGAACGTGGCGTTCCTCCCGAAGTAGTGCTTGACGAGCATCTTGAGGACATACCCCCCGGATCTCAGGGACTCATGCTTCAACCGTACTGGGGTCCCGGACTGAAGATGCCCGAGGCCAAAGGATCCATGATCGGGTTTGGCGATGTGCACACGAGATCGCACATCTATCGAGCAATCATCGAAGGCATCGGCTACGCCTTGCTCGAAGGGGTCGAACGCATCGAGCGCAAAAGCGGGCGGAAGGTGACCCGGGTTATGGTGTCAGGAGGGGGTTCGCAGAGCGACGCCATCTGCCAGATCACCGCAGACTTGTTTGATCGACCGGTAGTGCGAAGCGAGACCTATGAGACGTCGGGTCTGGGCGCTGCCATCAACGGTTTCGTCGGGATCGGTGTCTATGCTACACATGAAGAGGCGGCAAAGCAGATGGTTCACTGGGACAGCACCTTTCTTCCACGTCCTGAAGCGGTCCGTGTTTACCACGAACTGTACACGCGCGTCTACAAGCGCATCTATCCCTCGCTGCAGCCGCTCTATCGCGAAATTCAACGAATAACTGGGTATCCTGACATCTGAAGAGGCGATATGACGGTCAAGTAGGCTGTGGTGCGATTGTTGCTCCTGGCCCTACTCCCACTCGATCGTGGAGGGGGGTTTCGACGTGATATCGTAGACCACCCGGTTGACCTCAGGCAGTTCGCTGGTGATTGCGTGAGATATCTCCTCGAGCACGTCCACAGGAAGCCGTACCCAGTCGGCGGTCATACCGTCGCTGCTCTCTACGACGCGCAGGGCAACTGTATGGACATACGTCCGTTCGTCACCCTTGACACCGACGGTTCGAATGCCGGGAAGTACTGCGAACGACTGCCACACCTTCGTATACCATCCAGATGTTCTCATCACTCGTTCGACGACGGCGTCCGCACGCTGCAGGATGTCGACGTTCTCTGGTGTCACCTCACCAAGGATACGAACGCCCAGACCAGGACCCGGGAACGGCTGTCTGTCCACAAGTTCTTCTGGCAGCCCCAGAGCGCGGCCAAGGTCGCGCACTTCATCCTTGAACAGCAGTCGGAGTGGTTCGATGAGCGAGAATGAGAGATCCGCAGGAAGGCCGCCGACGTTGTGGTGACTCTTGATGGTGCTGGCGACGGAGTTTCCAGATTCGATGACGTCCGGGTACAGTGTTCCCTGGACGAGAAACGGGACGCCCTGCATAGCACGTGCCTGTTCGGCAAAGCAGTCGATGAAAGCCGCTCCTATGGCTTTCCGCTTCTTCTCGGGTTCCGTGATACCCTTCAGCGACGCGAAGAACCGTGTGGAGGCATTGATGCGTACAAGAGGCATATCGAAACGGCGATGGAACACCGACTCGACACGGTCGCCCTCCTCGGCCCTCAGCAGCCCGGTATCCACAAACACGCACGTGAGGCGATCGCCGAGGGCGCGATGCACCAGCGTTGCAGCGACCGAGCTGTCGACACCACCTGAGAGAGCACAGAGCGCACGTTCGTCCCCCACTCTCGAACGGATGTCCTGGATGGCATCGTCCACGAAACCGGACATCGTCCAGTCGCCTGAGCAGCCTGCCGCATCGAAAAGGAAGTGTTGCAGGACGTCGCGGCCGACGGATGTCTGAACCACCTCGGGGTGGAACTGTATGCCATATTGTCGTCGGTCTGGATTCTCCATTGCGGCAATGGGACATGCCGAGGTCGATGCAGTGGTCCGGAACCCCGGGGGAACCATCCCAATGCGGTCAGTGTGGCTCATCCAGCAGGAGGTCTCGGCGGGAAGACCGCGGAACAGAGAGGAAATCTCGTCCAATTTGACAATTGTCTTCCCATACTCGCCTGCTGGAGCGTGTTCAACGGACCCCCCAAGCAGTCTGGCCATCAACTGGGCTCCATAACAGATACCAAGGACCGGTATGCCGACTTCGAAAACAGCTGTTTCGCAGACAGGGGCAGAGGTGGCGTAAACGCTGGCGGGACCGCCGGAGAGGATGATTGCCTTCGGTTCCCTCCCGGTCAGCGTCTCCAGTCGTGTGTCGAACGGGATGATCTCGCAGAAAACGTGAAGTTCGCGAACTCGACGTGCGATGAGCTGCGTGTACTGACCGCCAAAGTCCAGGATGAGAACAAGCTCGTGCTTCGCCGTGGCGTTCATTCTGCGTGGTAGTTGGGGCTCTCGTTTGTCATGTCGACGTCATGGGGATGAGACTCGCGAAGTCCTGCCCCTGTGATTCGGACGAAGCGAGATTCACTTCGCAGAAGGTCAATTGTTGGTGTGCCGCAATAGCCCATGCCCGCTCGCAGACCGCCCAGCAACTGATACAGGACGTCGTGGACCGATCCCTTCAGGGGAACGCGGCCCTCTATACCCTCAGGAACCAGCTTGAACCGGGTATCCTGAAAGTAT
>DASVKR010000131.1:0-6970 GCA_036385275.1 Candidatus Cryosericum sp.
CGCAGGCATGGGATACTGCAGCTCCCACACGATGTTCATTGGATGACTACCAGTAGATTCCACGAACGTCGCAGGACCCAAGTAGTAATATGGTGCTCCGATTCCATGTAACTGCTTGTTCTCTCGAACGAACAAGAGAACGGTGTTTCTCTGCTCAGGTTGATGGATGTACCTCTGTCCTGTTGGTGATGCTTCCGAGACAGTGCTTTGTGACTGCCAGTGGAACAGGCGGTCACTGATAGCGTAGTCCTGGTACATCGTGGACTCGGAGTAGTCCTTCTCGGACTTGTTCAAGGTGACCAGCAACACGTCACAGTCCTTGTCTGGCAAGTGACGCACACCTTCGAGCAGCCGGGGTTGGCTCTTCCATGAATAGTGGCCTAGACCAGCCAAGAGCTCGTCGCGGAGATAGGAGCGATGGAGTTCTAGGGCACTCTCAAACGGCAGCAGCACTGGACGAGAGCTGATGCTGACGTGGTCAAGGCACCACTTTGCCAGTTCCACGTACTCGCTGCGCATGGTGGAGTTCCTGACGAAGACTTCGGCAACTTGCTGCCATGAGGAACATGCAGCCCGATCAGGCCTGGTCTGCCACACATCACACCACAGCATTACGGCGAATGGACTCTTCGATTGTGAGAGGTTCATATCCCCTTCAAGGGCGTCGATAATGAAATGCAGAAACGAAGGCGAATCAGCATGCGCGAGTCTCAACAGTCCCTTGGTGAGACGATCCTCGTCTGGTTCCACCCATGCTGTCCTCTTACCTGCTTCAGAACATAGGCGACTCCAGGATCTTCCTGTCTCGTAGATATCGTAGGCTTCCAGTTGGTAGTATTCGAGAAATGCTGACATCGTGAGAGACTGTTGCGTCTCGTCTTCGAACTCAGCAATTCGCTGAACCATTCTGCTGCGCCCACTTCGTACCGCGGACCTGATGTTCTCCAGGACGCTTTCCTTGGCTACGCGCTCAAGTTGTATATTGCACCCTTTGGGAAGAAACGGAAAGTCATCTGCAACTTCCTTGTGGATCGACCGGGCCGTATGTCCAAGCAGTGCTTGAAAGCGAGCCTCGAAACTATAGTTTTGTTGTGCCTTCCCGATGAAGTCGAGCACGGTAAGACACTCTTTTCCTTCATCGACCCGCAGCCCCCGTCCAAATTGTTGAAGAAACACCGTAAGGCTCTCAGTCGGCCGAAGGAATAGGACAGTGTCGATTTCCGGGATGTCGATGCCTTCATTGTAGAGGTCCACGGCAAAGATGAAATTGACCTCCTTGTTTCTAAGCGCACGCTGGGCTGCAACGCGATCGCTTGGTGCTGTGTTGGACGAGACCGCGACGGCGGGAATGCCTGTGCGTCGGAAGAAATCGGCCATGAACTCCGCATGCTCGATACTCACACAGAAACCCAATCCACGGGTATCTTCCGCTGTTCTGCAATAGCGTTGGACGGCATCAACTATGAGGCGTGCCCTGCTCTCGTTTGCTGAATACGCTTGATTCAACTGTTGGATATCGTATCCGCCGCGACTCCAACGAAATGTATTGAGGTCAACAACGTCAGTCACACCGAAGTACTGAAAAGGACATAGTAGTCCTCGATCAACGGCCTCCGGCAACCGGATTTCGGTTGCTATACGACCCCCAAACCACCTAAGTATGTCTTTACCATCCATGCGTTCTGGTGTTGCAGTGAGTCCAAGCAAAATGTCCGGCTGAACATATTCGAGAAAATCAACGTATGTAGGCGCTTCAGCATGATGGAACTCATCTACTACGACGTAGTCGTATGTCGTGGGGTCGTGAAGAAATGCCCCCACACCCCGTGCAGCAAGCATCTGGATCGAGACAAATAGGTAGTCTGTTTGTGATGGTTCCGAGTCCCCTACAAGTATGTCGCCGAAATTCGCATCGTGGAGGACATTCCGAAAGCATGCTAGCGACTGCCGCAGGATCTCTTCTCGATGCGCCACAAACAGCAGGCGATTCTTCTTTCCTGGATGCTCTTCGCAGTACCGTTTGTAGTCAAAGGCGGCAACAACCGTCTTCCCGGTGCCGGTTGCTGCGACCACGAGATTGCGCCTTCGAGCGTGCAGTTCTCTTTCCGCTTTCAACCTTTCTAGAATGTCCTGTTGAAACCCATAAGGATGCATGTCTACGAGATACTGGTGTTGACCGGTAATCCTCTCGTTTCCCAGAGCTACTCTGAGAATAGGCTCGTCCTCTAGCGAATAAGATTGAAACTCGGGATCACTCCAATATGTCTCGAACGTGCCCGCGAACTTGCTGATGATGTCGACAGCGTTTCTGGCAGTCACTTTGATGTTCCACTCTAATCCGCTCGTAATGGCGGCACTTGAGATATTGGACGAACCGATGTAGGCAGTAGTGAACCCACTGTCACGATGGAACAAATACGCTTTGGCATGCAGGCGTGTGCGGTCAGTGTCGTAGGATACCCGCACCTGCGTGTGCGCCAGAGAGGCCAACAGCGACACAGCCCGAAGGTCAGTTGCTCCCATGTATGAAGTTGTGATGATTCTCAGCGTTGTATTGGGGCGTGACGTAAACTCGCGCAGCTCCTTTTCGATGAGGCGTAGCCCACTCCACTTAATGAATGACATGAGAATATCGATTCTGTCTGATGACAGGATTTCTTTCCTCAATTCACTGGCCAGGCTTGGCTCGCGCGGAGAACCCGTGAGCAGAGCGGACTGGCTCAGGCCTGTCTTGGGTCGAAGCTCACCCAGCCGATCGATGCTCATATCCAGTGATGCTGGTCTATCAAGCAACGCGAGGAGAATTTCAACTTGTGGAGGTATGGTGTTGCCACTCAGTTCGGCCTCAGGCACCCTTGCGCTGATCCGCTCAATGATGTCATTGCAAACAGATACTCGTTGCTGCAGCGCCTGGTCTCCGGTACACGCATCGAGTGCACGACGCACTATTCTCTCCAGGTATCGGGACAGAATGAGGGGGCTCTCTGCGGCATCAATGGCCTCTTGGCTCCATGACCATCGGGTTGGATCGAGGTCGTTCAGCTCCCGGCGCATCAGTTCGTCGATGAGTTGTTCATATAGGCCAGAGCTAAATCTCAACTGTCCTCCTCCGCCTGATGCGCCTGCTCGACGTACAGACTAATACTATACTACGTTGTCATGGGCTTTTCTCAAGTAGACGCAGCAGGGTCGTTTGTGTGATCTGAAATGACAAACCGCACCAGGGAGTTCCTGGTGCGGTGTCGAATCGTGAGCTCCAAGCCCAGGTTCGGGCTGCCTGCCAATTCCTGCGTGGGCACCGTCCACGAGCGCGGTGACCGTCTCAGAGAAACAACCTCGCTGTGTCGGCACACGTGCCGACACAGCGAGGACAGTTCTGGTACCAGTATACTACTTCTTAGCTGCGGGTTTCTTGACGATGGGTTTCTTGCCTGCCGGCTTCTTGACGACGGCCTTCTTGGCTACGGGTTTCACTGCGGCCTTGACAACTGTCTTCTTGACGACGGGCTTCGCCACGGCCTTGACTGTCTTCTTGACGACGGGCTTCACAGCAGCCTTGACAGGAGTCGCCTTCAGGGCCGTGCCACAGCCTGCCTTCATAGGAGCCTTGATCTCGACCTTCTTCACTGCCTTCTTCGGTGCTGCGACGACCTTCTTTACGGTTACTGCAGACTTCTTTGTTGTTCCAGCCATTGCCATCTCCTTTGTTGAGATTCATGTTGAGATTCATGGTGACGTTGATACCCGCACTTGATGTCAATACTCTACAACAAAACAAGTTTCATGAAAGATGTCAAGCCCCTCGCACGTGACCACGTCGAAACGTCTCATAACCAACAACACCGCTTCTGGAGACACGATACGGACTCCGCCACATCTTTGCACATACGGCTCAGTTGTCGGCGTTTGCCCCGACAGGCACAGAAATCGCTTCTCCGGGGGCTTCTTCGTCCGGTGGAACGTAGTCTGGAATCAGGACCTCCACATCGCGGATGTCGCGCACCATGAAGCTCGCGACGCTCACCAGCAGCGCCACGCCACCAAACAGCACAAACATGAGAGCCATGCCGGCACCACGGCCGATGCCGACCAGTGGACCAAACACTCCTGTCAAGACTCCTCCCGACATCATCCGGGGCTCGAATACAAGGTCCGCGAGTGGTCCGGCGGTCAGCATGGCCACGGGCACTGAGACCTGCGCGATCATCAGGCGCGTACCAAAGACTTTACCCTGCACGTCGTGCGGCACCTTCGTCTGCCAGATAGCATCGTTGCAGCCGTTGATAAACGGGACGATGAGCGAACCGAGGAATCCGGAGATGAGCCAGATGGGCAACGTTCGGCCAAACCCCATGAGCATGATGCCCAAGGCGGAAACGGACATCATGCCCCACAGGACGCCGTACACCTTGCGGCGCGGTCCACCCCAGGCCGTCATGAGAGCGCCTCCGACGACGCCTCCGATGGCGGACACTGTGTTGATGGTGCCTAGTGTCGTCGGGCTGTCACTGGTACGCGCCAGGATCATCGGAATCCACAGCGTTATGCACACCGACACCATGAGGTTCGAGACAAAAAAGCTCAGTTGCAGCAGGAGCAAGGGCCGACGCGACGCGATGTAGCGCCAGCCGAAGACCGCTTCCTTCCAGAGGCTCCCACGTGCCTCTTCACCTGCCTGTGACCGTGAGGGACGGGGAACATCGACCGCCACAAGCAATGCGACGGCGATGCAGAATGAAGCGATGTCGAACAGGAAGATCGGCCCCAGTCCCCACGTGACGACGACCACACCCGCAATGATGGGCGCAACGATGCCGGAGCCGCTCTGCGCCAGCGACATCATGCCCGCAGCCCGGCCATACTTCTCCTTGGACATCATGGTGCTGATAGCGGCCTGATACGCGGGCCACTGGAATGCCTGGAACGTCCCCGACAACGCCCCCACAACACAGAGGTGCCAGATCTGCAGGTGCCCGGTGGTGTACAGGACAAGCATGATGACCGTACCCAGTCCTGACGCTACGTCCGAGACCCCCATCGTCACCTTGCGATTCCACCGGTCGACCAGCGCTCCGGCGATGGGACTCATGATGATAATGGGTGTGAAACTAAAGAACGCGACAATGCTCAGGGCGGTCGCCCGACCTGTGACCTGCCACGCCCACACGCTCACGCCAAAGGCAGTCATCGCGGACCCAACAAGCGAGACCACCTGACCAGCCCAGATGAGCGTAAACGCCTTCATTCCCTTCGGTCTTGCTCGAGCCATAGAGCCCTCCTTATGGGTTTCTACAACTGAATGCTCGTGCACGAAGGATAAAGAAGTCCTTGACTTTTGCAACCGGCACGGCCGGCCGGCAAGAGAAAGGCGCCGCACCCGGTCTGGTGCGGCGCCTGGAAGGGACGTGCCGGGAGGAAGGTTCCTACTCGATGGCCACCAGCTCGTACTGCCGCGTGCCCAGTCCGATCTCCTCGGCGTGGGCGACCTGGGATTCCCAGTGCGTTTCGGGGTGGACGTGTGTGAACTTGTCGCCGTGTTCGAAGTGGACGTCGCCAAGGACGCTGCCCTGATTGGCGACGGCTTTGTTGACGAGGTCCACGCATGCCTGGTCGAGAGCTACCGGGTCGAAGCTCGCGGCAATACCGATATCGGGCACGATGGCCGCATCGTTGTGGCCCCAGCAATCGCACTTGGGGCTGACGTCCATGATGAAGCTGACGTGGAACGCCGGCTTGCCATGCAGGACGGCATAGACGTATTCCGCGATCTTCTCGTTGAGCGCGTCATTGGTGCCTTGGAACACGGGATGCGCGGCGCCATACATGCAGACCGCGACACACTGCCCACAGCCGACACACTTCGTGTAATCGATGAAGGCCTTGTGCTCAGCGTTCCATCCGATCGCGACCTGCGGGCAGGAACGGACACAGGTACCGCAAGCGGTGCACTTCACGACGTCGATACGCGGCTTGGACTCAGAGTGCATCTGCATCTTGCCGCCTCGCGAACCACTGCCCATGCCGATATTCTTGAGCGTGCCGCCGAAGCCGGTCTGCTCATGCCCCTTGAAGTGCGTGAGCGAGACAATGATGTCGGCGTCGGCAATTGCCGTGCCGATCTTGGCAGTCTCGCACCGCTTCAGATGGATGGGGACCTCGCGGTAGTCCGTGCCCTTGAGACCGTCGGCGATGATGACGTCCGCCCCGACGGCGATACGGTTGAAGCCGTTCTCCTGGGCAGACTGCAGATGATCGACCGCGTTGGAGCGGCCTCCTGTATACAGCGTATTGCAGTCGGTCAGGAAGGGCCTGCCGCCTAGTTCACGGATCAGTCTGACGACCCGCGCCACATAATTGGGGCGAATGTAGGCGAGATTGCCTGGCTCTCCAAGATGCAGCTTGAGCGCAACGAACTTGTCCTTGAAGTCGATGGTCTCGATGCCGGCGGCGCGCATCAAAGCCTCGGTCTTGTCCAGTAGATTGTGACCGGGACGCGTACGCAGATCCGTGAACCACACCTTCGACGCGTTCATACGTGCTCCATTGCTGTTTGCAGCCATCGCAGCTCTATTGTTCGATTGATACAATGATCCTTCATCTGTTCCTCCTGACGTGTTGTCTCTCTTAGTTACTGTAGCGTGGCAGCGCCCGTGCGCAACCTCCACCGTCTGTCGATGTGAGAAAAGACCGCCCTGGTCCTGGCGAACTTCGGCGAAAACATCGCCCCCATGCAAAAGACTGGCTGTCGCCAACGTACGTCGCGCACTGCATCAAGGAGATGCTGAGAAAATGGGAGATCAGAAACGCATTTCGTTCACAATCGGTTCACGAACAGGGGACATGCCTGTTCGACCCAGAACGGCTCTCCAGAGTCGCCTGGACAACCATTCGAACCGCTTCACTCCCGCATGTTGACTTTTTCCTTCTGCGTGCGACAATCTTTTATGGTTACACGTGCAGTACTGCTTTC
>DASVKR010000132.1:0-13855 GCA_036385275.1 Candidatus Cryosericum sp.
GGCGTCAGGAATATCGGAGATATTGAGGTCATTCGGAAGAGAATAGCGGAGTCGACACAGAAGAGAGTCATTCTGGCAGGCGCCGGGCTGGTCAATGCTGAAATAGGTGATGCTCTTGTAAAGCTTGGTATTCCTGTGACCTATGTCATTTCTTCGGACAGGGTGCTGTCCCAAATCGTCGATCGAGAAGCTTCTGCAATCATTGAGAAGTCGTTTGCAGGACTTGATGTGGAGCTGCTCAAGGGCGAGGACATCCAGGAAATCGAGGAGAAGGACGGCGCCCTGGAGGTGAAACTCGCATCAGGAAAAGTCCTCAGCGGCTCCTGCGTCATCTATGGCAAAGGGGTGCGCCCCAACACCGGCTTTCTGAAGGGTACGGGTGTGCAGCTCAACAAGGGTGTCGTTCTTGGACGGTATCTTGAGACAAGTGTACCGGGTATCTATGGCGCGGGGGATGCCGTCGAGACAGACGACATCCTGCTGGGTGAGAAGACACTTCACGCTCTCTGGCCCGTGGCCGTAGAGCAAGCGAACAACGCTGCCGGGAATATGCTCGGTATGGAGATGCCCTATGGTGGCGATGTCCTCAGGAACATCTTGATGGTTTTTGGACAGACCATCTTCACCGGTGGGATCAGCACGCACGACGAAGGTGATGTCTACAGGAACGTGAGTGACGGCGAGTACAGGAAGATCGTCGTCAAGGACGGCCGGTTGAAAGGCTTTGTCTTCGTCGGAGAAGGTGTCGTCAATCCCGGCGTCTATCTCAGGATGATGAGAGACCAGACCGACATCAGTACCATGATCAACCCTGTCCTGCATGGAACCATTGCGCACGCAGACTTGTATCCGTCTGTTTTCAAGGTGGCCCTGTAAGGGGCCACCTTGTCAGGAGACCAGGGGATCGTCGAGCGTCTCTGCTGTCTAGCCACCGCCGATCGGTGGAAACAGCGAAAGGGTGTCACCGTCCTTGAGTAGTGCATCTTCCTTGCCCAGAAACTCGACGCTTCTTCCGTTGAGCAGGTAGATGTAGTCCCGCTTCAGCTTCATTTCCCTGGTGAGGATGATGTCCTTGAGGACGGGATACTGCGCAACCAGACTCCGCAGCGCCTCTATACAGGTTGAGGCTGAGAGTGGAACAGGGCCCTGTTTGAACTCCTCTGTCAGATACACTCTCACCGTCACCGTCGCCATCGTTGCACCTCGGCAATCATTGTAGGCGAGCAGACACAAAGGGCAATGAAGCGCATCGACTCATCCAAAACACACGTGAACCAGCTCTATTCTTATCTGGTTGCGCCCTCGCCGTCGAACTCCCGACTTGTGGCCCGTGTTGCATGAGGGGAGTGAGCCTCAACAGACTCCTAGCGCAGCTTTACCGTCGTGCCGAACACCTGGGCGAGGAGGTTGGCCGCATCCGCGGCGTTCATCGAAAGGGGCGCGAACGTGTACGAGAACTTCCCCTGTTGCGTCACAATGAGAAGCTGGTGGTCGTTCTGTTTCCGATGACGGTGCTGGTCCGAGATCCAGCGTCCTTCCGTGACTGTCACCTGCGAGACGCCGTGGGCGTCGACCCACCAGTTCTCGGGCGTCTCGGTCAGCACAGCTTCCGGGTCCATCGTGAGGTACCGCTTGTGCATCGTGAACCCGCTGGTGGCGGCGACCGCCATGCGCTTGAGGAAACCACCCCCCTGTTCCTGTACCTGTGCGTCGACTGCCTGCTTCTGGATCTCCGGTGTGAGCCTGGCGACGATGATGCGAGCGTCCGTGACCACGATGGTCCACGGAGTGATGTTGAACAAACTCTTGTGCCACTGGACCGGGAGTGCGCCCAGCACATGTTCTCCTTGCATCGGTCCCTCCTGAGGAACGGGGTGTGGAGCTTGACAGTGCACGTTGCGCTGTCAAGCTCCAGTGTAGGCAGGTTGACCGTTTTTTCCACAGAGCGCATTGACTCATCTCGAACTGGAGCTGAACTGGCTTGGCGACGAGTGCCAGCGATCCTCATCGTCAAGAAACATCCCTGAGGGGAAGATTCCGTTACCATTCCGTTACTTTCGCTGACTATACTATTGTTGCCTGCACAAGATTGTGCGGAGTCTGAAACACGAGGTGATAGATGCAATGGCACCGTCGTGGCAGTGCAATCGGTTCCATGCTTGTCATCATCGCGGTGATTGCAGCCTGCTACGTTTCGAGTGGTTGTATATCAAGGGCCGAGACCATTCACTATGATCAACAATTCCGGGAAATGGTACTCTCTTCACCGATCTATTCGATGACAGCGTCGTCAGCGTCACTGTTGGATAAAGTCCCCGGCCATCAAGTGCTGACACGGTCCCAAGAGGAAGCGTTCACACAACAGGTTCTGACCATGAGCGACGCGGACTTCGAGGAGTTCTGCAGATCCCACCTTTCCGAAGTGATCGCGTATGCCGACAACCCCGCCAAAGGCGTGCATGTTCGCTGGAATGCCGACTTGGTATCCAAAATCGTACCACGGGTAGCTCCTGATCTCCAAGCTGCCATCGATACTCAGATCAAGGCGCAGTCGACGAGCCATGATTGGTTTCACGAAGAGCCGGCCACTGCATCTCCCAAGGCATTGGTCCCTGGATCCAATGATGTCACGCCCAGCGTAGCGGCCTACGTTCTTGGCAGTCCTATCTATGGTCTGTATTGTCGCATTCACTGGGAGTGGGACTCATATCACATAACGAGCGTTTTGCCATCCTCCTACGGACAGGTCTACGCAACTTTGTATACCGACGAGGGGTTAAATGCTACACAAGGCTACTATAGTGCCGATCACGTGGTGTACTACAAATGGGTACAATGGCATTTTATCCATTGGTCGATATATCCTGGTGGAATCCCTATAGCCAACTATTATCCGGAGCTCAATATCGAAGTGCACGCCGGAGGATCGTGGGATTACCAATCCGTTTCAGGATGATTCTCTGTCCGTATGAGTACCAAGGGACAGGAACAGGTACGTTGAACTGGCGAAAGAGGGAAAGTACGAAGTCAGCAGGAATGGGGGAAAGGAGGGCGGTCGCATAGGAGGTGAGAGCGGCAGGAAGCTGAGACACGGTTCAGGTTTGTGGTTTGTGGAGAGCCATCTATTCTGTTGACACAAAGGAGGCAACATGAAGAAGCTTGTGGCAGTGTTGTTGGGTCCTGATGTTCGTCACGTTTTCTGGTGTCGGCCGGGCACGGAGTGAAGTTGGAGAGGCCTTCTGTCACGTTCCTCTGAGCGTCTTCTCACGGTATCCTGCAGACAAGATCACTGTTCCCGTCATGGTGATCAACAAGGGAACCTCAGACATGTACATCCAGAAGATTGAGGTCGTTCTCGAGGACGGTACTCGCGTTCTGGAAGAGACTATGAGTGAGACTCTCGCCCCCTCTTCCTTGCAGGGACTGACAGACGAGGAGACACGAAGCCAGATCGGCATTGTCCAGCCTGACGAGAAGAGTCTGGCAACGGCGCAAGCGTTGATCGCCAAGGCAGCAACCATGGGGCCGAGCGAAGAACGAACCCGGGCTGTCGAGACGGCCTGGTTGCTGCTGAGTGCCAAGGCGGGGAAGGTGGAAGCGGTGGCAGCAGACAAGCTCCTGTCACAGACACGGACCTTCTCCGTCATGATTCCGTTGGACAAGCTCAATACGAAGATCGAGCCATCCGATGTGATTCCTGTGCGCCTCGACATCACGATGCAAGGTTCGGATGGTTCGATCTCCACGATCTCCCAAACAACGAACCTGTTCTATCTGGCCTCCCTTCCGTCCCAGTGGGGCTGGTATCCAGGAGACGGGCACCTCCACTCGAACTGGAGCGACGGAGACTCACCCGTTTCTTCCGTTGCCGCGACTGCCAGCAACCGAGGACTGAAATGGACTATCATCACCGATCATGCGGGGGATAGTCTACACCCTACCTTTCCTCCGGGACAATCTCGGCTGGAGTCCAGCGAATGGACAACATATGGTGGGACGGAGCCCTTCGGTTGTACCTATGCCCAAACTACCTCCGGCATCACCGTATGTCCAGGGGAGGAATTGGCAACCAAGGAAAAACCATCGCTACTTGAACCAGGAGGTAGCCATCTCCTGTCGTACAAGAACTCAACCTATGCTGCGAGTTTCGCATCGAAACAGGGCCTCATCGACAATGCAAACAATGCTGGTGGTTTCGGCATTATCGCCCATCCCTACAATTCCTCTTTCAACTGGAGTGACTGGTACTATGGCCCCTACACCGGGTTCAGAGGCATCGAGCTGATCAGCTGCGGCAGCGTCGTCAATACCACCCAGATTGGGAATTGGGACACCTACCTGCGGAGTCATCTGTCTGCCACCATGCAGGACCCCAACCATCGGTTCTGTGTCGGTCTCGCCGGCAGCGACTTCCACAACACCTGGGTGAATGACTACTTGGGCACGAACATGACCTATATCTACACCGGTTCCTCCACCCCTCCAGGAATTTACAGATCATCGGTGTACAGTGCCTTGGAAAATGGACGAGCATCCGCGTCGTCCGATGGTTCGCTGCTCGTCCACAAGATCAGGACTGGAGGCGTCTATCTACCCGGCTACTACATGCAGAAGGCGGCAGCAGGGTACATCAATGTCAATGTCTATGCGTCGTCGGTCATGTCCATTCCGCCCAGTGGCTATGCCGACATAGCCATCACCACAGCAACAGGAACAACAAGCGAACGCATTTACGGTCAGACCACGATAAGCAAGGACTATAGTTTTTACGTAGCTTCTGACACATACGTCCGCGTTCAGGTCACATTCTACAATGGTTCTGTCTCCTCCTCGGCCTTCACCAACCCAACGTTCATCGATTTTGTACCGTATAACCAGTAGCATTGTCATTGCCCGGGAGAGCGGTAACCTCCCGGGCAAGTGTTGGACCGCATGCGGAGAGAGGGACATGTCCTGTTCTGGGCTTTCTCTCGGGCCTCTTGGACTGCCGGTACCTCAGGGTTCACCGTCCTTGAATAGCGAGGTCGGAACGACGTACGATAGGGGGGTTGCTCCGTGAGCAGATTTGATAGTATGCCCCAGCATCTGATAGCAGACCAGACCACACAAGGTCGCCATGTCGGCCCAAGGATCAGGAGACGCTGGCGCAAGGTCGTTGTCGTCTATACTCTCCTTGTCTGTATGCTACTATTCTTTGCTTACAGTCGATTCCGTGCACATGGAGGGGATGCGTTCTCGGCTGTTGTCCGGTCACTGCAGGGAGAGAGCGGCAGGGGCTGGTCGACGTTGTCTTATTCGGTGTGGGAGGAGACGATCGCGTCATCCGAGGGGGAATACACCCGGATGAACCTGCTACTGGTGTACGGAGAGATGCCCAGCGAATCAGCGTATCCGCCGCCTGATTCACCTGATTTCTATCACCGCTACAGGACGACAGTGGAACAGTCCAGCTCTGTACTGTATGTCGACGTGGAGACCCATCTTGCGGAGTCGGATTTCGACCTTCTCCATCACGGGCTGGTGGAACGCATCGTGGACCAGTTCAAGACTCCACCTCGTGTTTCTCTGGTCGAGGCGCTGCGGACACGAGTGGAGTTGCTGCCGTACGTGGTCCACAACATCATCTTGTCGTTCTGGGACTTCTTATCAATAAGAGACGCCTGCACTATCGCAGCAATCCTTGGGGGCCCTGGGCTTCCGATTCTGGCATTGCTCGTCCTGGTTCCTTCGTGGCTGGCACTCCCCGTCTTCTGGGTGTGGGTGCTCCTGAGCGTGCTGTACGTCGTGCTACCAGAGAAGGCATGGAGATGGATGAAAGTTGCGGTTGGCCGAGCCTCTGCGAACCTTCGACGAAAGAGAACACGGTAGCACACAGCGGGAGAGCTGCGCTCTCCCGGACGTTTCGTGCATGTTCTTGGTACATCCAAGAGAAGGAGAGGAATGAAACAACTGAGAACTCAGAAGAGGCTAGTGTACCTTTCGATCGTTCTGATTCTGGTCTTGTGTGCGACAGCAATACGGCCTGCTGTCGTTGTCACGGCGTCGGACGGTACTGATACACAGGCGTTCCTCACCGCAGCGCGTTCTTTTGCTGAACAGGCAGAAGCGGCGGGAAACCATCGCATGACCGCGGAGCCCGTCATCACGATCAACAGCAAGCAGATTCAGGATGGCAAGATGGAAGTCACGATGGGCATCGAGGCAATGGATGTCCTGAATAGTGGGCCTCGCGATGCCGAGCCGATCATTGCCGGAGAGCTTCAGTATCTTCAGGATCATGGCGCTGCACTGTCCGCCACCGCCAGGAAAGCTGTCGAAGACGATATCGCTTACTGGCGTAGCACGATTGAGTCCGCCATGACCGTTCCGACCCTGACATGCTATCCAATCAAGGTTACTGCAAACGTAGATATTGCCGGTAACATCGATGCCGGCTCTCTTCAAGTTTATGTAGACAACGCACCAGTCGGGAGCAATTGCGTTCCTGCAGCTCAGTTCTTTAAGGACATGCGTTCCGTCTGAGTAACGGCTGGACAAGCATATGACAGTGTTGCATCCATAGCTGCGGATGCTTCCGCGAAGGATTCCACCGCGCCTGCAGCCACGTCGAATTCCTATAACCGAAATGCGGCGTACCAATATGCAGATACGTGGGTGAAAGAAACAACAAGCTTCTGCAGCGACGGTACTCGTGAGAACACGGCAAACTGGAATAACGTGCAGTATCCCCTCTACGGGCAACAGGTGACGTGCAATGACTGTGCGGATTTTGTGTCACAATGCCTGCATGCGGGAAACATCCCCATGACCTCGGCTTGGAACTACTCTGGTGCCTTGCCTACAACTGATTGGTGCAACGTTGGTTCACTTAAGGCTTATTTGCTGAGCAATGGGTATATTACGTACGGTGTCGCCCTGAAATACTGTTTGTGCGGAGACCCGTTCTTCTTCGCGAATATAACCACTGGCGTCTTGGAACATACTGTCTTCATGGTATACAACGATGGGTCGACTTTCAAGTACGATGCGCATACAAACGATCGCCTACGCCTCAATTGGACTGGAACATTAGGGGGCTATGTTTACCACTATGCGCACGTGATCTACTAGCATTCTGTTTCAGGGCGATCCGCAGGATCGCCCTGAAACTATGGCAGGATGAATCGCAAAGGAGATGCTTCTCATGAAGAGACTCTGCTCTCTCGTTCTTATCATAGTATTGTGCATTGTTGCTACTACAGGTTGTTCCCGCTCTGCCGGGGTTGCGCCCGTGACGATGGTGGCAGAACAAGGAACAAACGCAGCGGGAAAAACGCTGACAGCATACCTTGTGACATGGGATATCCAACGTGGCACTGTTGTCCGTTCTGATGCACCGCTCTTTCAGAGGTCTTATTACAATGACTGGCCAGTCATGTTGTGGTCTTCGGGGCCACCGTTCACAGTGCTCCAGCGGTCCGTGGACCAGGTCCAGGGTGGTGTCAAACAGCAGCTCCTCATGGTGCAGCCAGCCGCTTCAGACACCAGGGTACTGACATGGCCGGCAACGCTGGCGTTGAATATGAAGGCGCAGGAGAGTGTCTCATGGTATGCATGGGACAAGAAGGTGTTTATGAGTGCTCCTCTGGAGGTGCTCATTCCACTCTATGGCTATAAGACCCTGGCTGGCAAGAGCGTCCAGATCACCCAATATACTGCTCCAGTGCAAACGCTTGCTGCCGTGCTCCCTTCAGAACTGCAGTCTATAGAGGGTGTTTATACTATTTACGGCAGTGGCAGTCTGGAGAATGGTTTTGTCCTTGTTGAAACTCGCACTGCCGGTGCAGCAGTTGATGTGTTCTGGCTCATCCGTCTGACGGGTGGAAAGGCGACGTGGCTGCCCTGCGGGGACGCCCCCTGTGGAGGCGTAATCGCTGGAGCAGGGCCACAATTTGCACGCATCGATTCGCGGCTCTACCTGCTGGGAGGTTGCCGGAACAAGATCGCGATGATCGACACTGCCGCGGCCAAGCCTGTCATCACGTATCCAACAGGCATCAATCGAACATTTAGCTCGCTTATCACCAAGACCTGGAAGGATACCGGCAGTGGTGCACCCTTCTTTGCTGCCCTCAAGGGGAGTGGCACAGTGCTCCAGCTCTCCTTGTTCAATACAGCATTGAATGCAGAGCAGACCTATGCCCTGAATGAAGATGGTACTATCCTCGGGTATCTTGAGGGAGACACCAGTGGACGATTGTGGTGTATGAATGCCAGCGGACGTCGGTTATCCTCGGTGTCCCTGCCAAGTCTCCAATATCTCTTGTCATCTTCGCAGGATTTGTTCGCAGGATGAACATGCAGAGATGGTTGGAATGATGGATTGAAGTCCTTGCATATGTATTAGACCTCAGGCGGCTTACATGTTCTTGCCTATGTGTCAATGTTTTGGCACGCGTGTGAGGGTCCTGACATGTCCGATGAGGGTCATGGTTGGCTGAGTCTCCGCGAACCTTCGACGAAAGGGGGAACGGCAGTGCACAGTGGATAAGTGGGTTGGGCCCGTGTTGAGGTGCTAGGCGCAGTACACGGTGGTTCGCTCGGGATTCAGACCGAAGTTCGCCTCCTGATCCATGCTCTTCTTGGGCCGTTGATGCTCTTGGCACCGTTGCACGGGTCCAGATCGCGCAATACGCGCTTTCTTCTCTCGGTCCGTCAGCGCCGAACATCCAACCTCTGAGAAGAATAGAAGAGCCGCGGAATAGCGGACTAATCCCCCACTCTTCAGTTCTTCCTGCCTTCTGTATAGGTCAACGTCTCCGGTGACAACGTTCGCCGAGCTTGGTGCCCTGTTCCTCCGGAGCATCCTTGGGGTTTTTGCACTCGCGAAGAAGAAACATGTCTATGAATAGCACGCACCACGCAACACGTTCATTTAAGAGCCGTTGTATCAGGCTGGAGTCATGGAGCAACAAATCCGTTACCATTTTGTAACTTTCGCTGTGTATGCTGTTGTTACCTGAAAGGTCCCCTCTGTGGGTGATGCTTCAGGTGGCTGGTTCGTGTGACGTCTAGAGCTGGCTGTAAGAAAACGTGGTGGTGAGAGGGAGCCTGCGAATAGAGGGAAAGTTTCTAGTCTGTAATCTGATGTAGCTTCACCCTCTCGCCACCAAATGGAACAAAAGAAGAATACGGAGGAGGTAGCCTCGATGTTAAAAGAAGAATTCCGGAGAGCATTCTTCAGCTGGGCGTTTGTGCTTGCGCTTGTGATCACGAGCGTCTGCTTTGCCATCGGCCTGAAAGACTATGGGCCGCCAGTAAGGCGTTTTATCCGCCCTGAAGAGCAGTACCTTTATCCTTTTGTGCAGAATGCATTCGATGCGTTTCTTTGGGCGATGAGTCTGAGTGGACCCTTTGCCATACTTGCGCCACTTATTGCCGTGCTCCCGTTTGCTGCGTCCTTTATCACGGACCGCTCTTCAGGGTATATCACGTTCATTCTTTCACGGACTTCGTTCCGCAGATATCGTACCTCCAAGTATGTTGCCAATCTGCTGGCAGGCGGGGTCAGCACATCGCTTCCGCTCCTTGTTGGGTACGGTATCATCAATATTTTTTACAAGCGGGGGTTACCCCCAATACCTGTCAGTCCTAGTGAAGGGTGGGTAGGAGCGCGCCTTCCTTGGGTGAATGCCAATGGAACCTTTGGCTACCTCTACCGGACAAAACCAGATCTGTACATCTTTTTCCTTATCGGACTTGCCTTCCTGTGGGGAGCAGCCTGGGCCACAGCAGGGCTTTCCTTGTCCTCGGTTGTTCACAACAAATATCGTGCTCTTGTAGCTCCTTTTCTTCTGTATGTTGTTGTGGATTTTTTCCTTCAGAACATTGGAAAACCAGAGTGGTCTCCACTCTTCAATTTTGCCCCCGTTCTATACAAGACAACCTCACCGGTGACGACCTTCACCGAGCTTGGGGCCCTGTTTGTCTTGAGCACTATAGGTGTTTTTGTGCTCGCGAAGAAGAAGCATGTCTATGAATAGCACTCATCACGCAACGCGTTCATTTAAGAGCCGTTGTATCATGCTCGCATCATGGAGCAACAAATCCGTTACCATTTCGTAACTTTCGCTGAGTATAGTGACTGTTACCTGAAAGGTCCCCTCTGTGGGTGATGCTTCAGGTGTGACCTCTAGGACTGGCTGTAAGGAGTCGTGGTGGCGAGAGGGAGCCTGGGAATAGAGGGAAAGGTTCGTGAACAAGGCCAAAAGGAGGCCGAAGTGAAGAAGAACGTAAGGAGTCTTCTAGCAGTAGTTCTTATCTGTTTTCTCGCCGTGCTTGTCACTGGTAGAGCGCTTGCGGCGGGAACTTGGTCTTATTACGATCTCACGGTTCCACCGTTGGGAGCCACTATGATCACAAACAACCTGCAGAAAGTCTACAACGGCCTATGTGCAGTGGACAGCAGGTCGATAGGTGCTGATTATGACCTGAATGTCTACCTTGAACTTCTTGATAATACTGTAGTATCAGACAAGAGGGTTATTAACGACAACACTCTTGTCAGAATTGACAACTGGGCGAGTGCTGGACAGACTGTCCATATGACCTTCGAATCAGGTTGGTCGGACCATGTCCACATTGAAGCAATAGGATACTGGAGCCCGGACAATCCGTAGTCTGTAATCTGATGTAGCTTCACCCACTCGCCACCAAATGGAACAAAAGAAGAATACGGAGGAGGTAACCTCGATGTTGAAAGAAGAATTCCGGCGGGCATTCCTGAGCTGGGCATTTGTCCTTGCTCTTGTGATCACGAGTGTCTGTTTTGCTGTTGGTCTGAAAGAGTATGGACCGCCATTCTCGCTTTTTACCCGTCCTGAAGAGCGGTACCTTTACCCTTTTACTCAGAATGCATTCGATGCGTTTCTCTGCGCAATGGGCCTGATGGGGCCTCTTGTTTTTTTTGCACCCTTGATTGCCGCGCTCCCGTTTGCCGCATCCTTTATTACAGACCGCTCTTCTGGCTATATCACATTCATCCTTTCAAGGACTTCGTTCCACAGATATCGCACCTCCAAATATGTTGCCAATCTGCTGGCAGGAGGGGTCAGCACATCCCTTCCACTACTTGTCGGGTATGGCATCATCAATATCTTCTATCACCGGGGTTTTCCGCCGGTACCTGTACCTGGTGAGGCATGGGACAATGTGCGCATTCCTTGGGTGAATGCCAATGGGACCTTTGGATACCTCTACCGGACCAAGCCAGACCTGTACATCTTTTTCCTTATCGGGCTTGCCTTCCTGTGGGGAGCAGCCTGGGCCACAGCAGGACTTTCGTTGTCCTCAGTTGTCCGCAACAGGTACTATGCCCTTGCGGCTCCCTTTGTTTTCTATATTATTGCGCATTTTGTTACAACGGTTCTCTGGATAGCAGGGTGGTCACCGCTATTCAATTTTGCACCCTTTCTGTACAAGAGGACATCGTCGATTACTACATTTGCAGAACTTGGCGCTTTGTTCATTGTAAGCACGATATGTATAGTTGTGTTCGCAAAGAAGAAACATGTTTATGAGTAGGACCCGGCAGAGGACACTTTCGTTTCTGAGATTTAATATCGGGCAGTCCATCCTCCGTAAACCGTGGCTGATCGTTGTCCCTGTGGTGCTATTTGCAGCCTATGTCATGAGCGACGACATGCTGGTGCTGGCCAAGAATCAGAGGCTGCCCCCCAATATCTGGAATCCTCTCTTCAGTATTCTTGGAAATGGAGGCGTGATCTTCGGTCTCATCAACTTTCTGTTTCTCTTCCTGATCAGTGATCTGTCTGTGGAGACGGGCTTTGGAGCAGTTCTCCTCTTCCGCCTTGGGTCACGAAGCAAATGGTGGCTGGCCAAGGTCCTGACACTGGCCGTCGCTACGCTTGTCTTTGCGGGAACACTGCTTGTTCTTGTTGGAGGTGTTTCTTCATTTGCGTTTCCCTGGAGTACCTCATGGAGTCAACTGGCCAGAGGTTACGCAGGAAGAATATTGCCTAATCCGGCTGCTCTGGTGCTTTCTCCGTCCAGTGCATTCCTGCAGCTCGTCCTCCTTCTTATCCTTGGCTGGTTCAGCTTGGGGCTTGTCACCATCGTTGTTTCTGCCTTGGCTAACAATGGAATAATCGGGTTCCTGGCGGGGGCGGTCATCGACATAGCTGGATTGTTTATGTACCATGCGGAAGCAGGCGGTGTTTCTCCCCAGTATCGTTACCTTCATTTTTTCTCTTTTGATACGCATTTTCTGTTTGATTTCCATAGTTTTGGTACAAAAGCCTCAATGTATTTTCCTTTTGGTGCTTCCATCATCTACTGGGCCGTATGGATCGCCCTCTTCACGACGATTGGATTCCTGCTCTGCAGGAAGAAAGATTTCCTGTCCGAAAAGGACAGGTCGTAAGGTCGGGCTATGAGCAACGTGCTATTTTCAAGAGTGATCCGTCTGAATGTCAAAACGGCCTTTCGTTGGAAGTCCCTGCTGTGGACGGTTGTCCTCTTTGCTGTGATCGGATTGTTTGGCGTTTATGAGGTCGTGTCGTATCCAACAGCCCTTTCCAAGAACGTGTGGGATGTGCTGTTTGTTACATTTGCCGGGCCTGGTCTGACTAATGACTCCATATTTGAGTTTGTCCACTGGTTCTTGCCTTACCTCTTCTTTTTCTACCTGTTCGGAAGCATCGCAGAGGAAGACCTGTCGCAGAGGGGCGTCTCCCTTATTCCTCTTATTGGTTCACGACGGAAATGGTGGCTCGGAGAGGTCGTGACACTCCTTATCCTGTCCTTTTTCTACGTCGTGACCGGTGTTGCAACGATCCTGATCGTTAGCCGGTGTTTCCTCCCCTGGTCAACGCACCTGAGTCCTTTTCTACTGTCCAGCGGGATATGGCAAACCATTCCAAAGGATCTGACCGTTGCCACGCTCATCCTGCGATGGACCTTTCCGCTGTTCTTCGGGACACTGGTTGCGGTATCCTTTCTTCAGATGACACTCTCGATATGGTGGAGGAATGCGTTTCTCTCGTTTATCGCTGCCAGTGCCATGATGATTCTCTCATGGCTGTTCGGGATCCGGCACCCCTCTGTGGTACGGTGGCTGCCCGGCTCTCAATCCATGCTTTTGCGCCACACGTTCCTGGAGCCCCAGGTGCGCGGGTTCTCGCTGGCATGGTCCCTTGGTTACAATGGAGTGATCATCCTGGCGGTTTTGGTGGTCAGCTTCATCTCCATCCGCTGTATAGATATTGTCAAAGAAATCTCAGAGATCCACAAGGAGGCATAAATGGAAGAAGTCACTACTACAGTCGCCGTTAAACCGGTGGTTGTGTTGGAGGGTGTATCTAAAGTCATACGGGGGCGGACCATTCTTGAAGATGTTTCTTTTGAGATCCCTCCTGCACAGATCGTTGGGCTCAGTGGGCTCAATGGCTCTGGCAAGAGCACGCTTTTGAAGGTCATCGGCGGATTCATCTATCCCACAGAGGGCAGGGTCGTTGTGTTTGGAAAGGAGATCGGCAAAGAAGCAGAGTTCCCCGACAAGACAGGGGTCTTGATTGAAAAACCAGGATTCTTGACATCTATGAGCGGGAGGAAGAACCTGGAGCTTCTAGCCTCCATACGCAATGAGATCGGAGAAAAGGAGATCCGGGAGGTCATCACGCTGGTGGGGCTGGACCCTGATGACAAACGACCCGTCAGAGCCTATTCAACCGGTATGATCCAGCGTCTGGGCATTGCTCAGGCTCTCATGGAGCATCCAGAGTTATTGCTCCTTGACGAACCGACCAGCAACCTGGACCGCGAGGGGATCACCATCGTCCATAATGTGCTCAGAGAC
>DASVKR010000133.1:0-10145 GCA_036385275.1 Candidatus Cryosericum sp.
GTCCTCCATGACGCCAACCGTCAGGGTACCACTGTCTTCATGGCTACCCATGATCTGTACCTCGTCCAGTCAACCCGGCTGCCGTTCGTGCGGCTCCGGGGTGGGCGAAAGGTCGAGGAGGGCAACTTCTGACATGTTTACTTTAAAGCAGACATTGCGAGACCTTGCGAGACACCCTGTCCGCACTCTTCTCGTTTCAATCCTGATAGCGGTGCTGATGGTAGCAAGCGCTGGCATCTACGCCATGTCCATGGACGTGCGCCACACCATCTCGGAGATCGAGAGCACACACTCGATCAACGCGTATCTGCTGCGCGGCCTGGACCAGACTTCGATCCAGACTCTTCTCGAGCAGATGCAGAAAGACGAGGCCGTTACCCGTGCGGAATACGTGAGTCCCGCAGACGGCCTCAAGAAGCTTGAGACCCAGTATCCCCAGTTCGCAAGCGTATTTAGCGACTTGACACACAATCCGATCCCACCTCTCATCCGGGTCTATCCAATCTCTGTGCAAGGCATCGCCGGCTTGGCTGCGGAACTTCGTTCTCTTGCGGGCGTTCAAACCGTGGAATATGACGAAGGCTCGGTGCAGGGGATGGCCAACGCGAACGTGTTTGTCCACAGTCTCCTGCTCTACGTGCTGGTTCTCGCCGGCTTTCTCTTCATTGCCGGTTTCTGCCTCATGGCATTCAGCATCATCAACGGCAAGCGAAAGGAAACTGCAGTGCTGAGCATGGTCGGTGCCAGCAATCTCCAAGTTCTTGTCTCAACGCCCGCGCACCTGGTCGCTGTCTGGGCGCTCGCATCAGTCCTCTTCGTTGTTGTTCTCCCCAGTGTCATCAGGTATTCCAGGACACGCCTCAAGGCGTCCTTTTCGTGGGTGACACCCGAACCTGCGGGAGTAGTCTACGCTGGAGCCACCTCCGTTGTTCTGCTGGCCTCCCTGGCTTGCCTCCTTCTGGCCTGCGTCATTGCAACGCTCCTGGCGTATCGCATTGACGAAGAACAGCGTCGAGAGGAGACGCTTCTCGAATGAGAACCCTGAGGTTTCTCACCGCCATCGTCCTGATTCTGTCTCTGTTTGTCGGCGCCTCCGTCGTCGCTCCTGGCGTCGAAGGAGACCTCACGAGCGACCTCAAGGCCGCCCAACAAAAGATGAACCAGCTAAAGGCGCAGCTTCTGGAAATCCAGAAGTTGATCAAGGAGAACAAGTCGGCCAAGTACAACCTCCTGGGTCAGCTGACCTCCCTCAATGACCAAGTGGATCAGCTGGAAGGCGACATAGGAGACATCGACAGTCGCATCGCTCAGCTCGAAAGTCTCCTCAGCAAGACAGCGGCTCAGATCGTCATCAGGGAAAAGCAATACAGCGAGCTGTCAGCAGGAACCGAGTCGTCGATCGATCTCCTCTACCACGTATCCAACCTCGACGTCGCAGGTCTTCCTTTCACAGGAGGAGATCTCAACGCCACCATCGACGCGCAGCAAGGTGTGTCAGCCGTCCTTCAACAGATCACAGCGTCTCTGTCTGCGGTGAGTACACAGAAACTCGCTCTGCAATCGGACCGCGCCGACTATGCACAGACGAAGAACCAGCTGGAGCAGGTGTATGCGCTCAAGAAACAACAGGCAAGCCTTCTGGCACAGCAGAAAGCTGCCACGCAGCAGACCCTGAATTATCTGGCAGCCAAGGGTACCCAATACTCTGCAGATGACAAGCGCATTCAAGCCGAACTGAGCCGTGAAAACAAGCTCATCGACCAGATCGTCGCTGAGATCGATCGGCAACAACATCCTGGCAATGACCCGACAGGAAAGCTCCTGTGGCCCATACCCGGCACTATTCGTATCACCGAGCTTTTTGGGATGCGCAACGACCCGATCAACGGTGTCAGGGAAATGCACAACGGCATCGACATGGGTTGTCCGATGTCGACGACGCTTCGGGCTCCCGCTGACGGCGTCGTTGAGTACGAAGGGAGATTCTCAGGGTATGGCAACATGCTGATGCTTCAATGCGGCCAGCACATGACCCTGCTCTTTGGACATCTCAAGTCGTTCATTGCCAAGAAGGGACAGTCCGTGAAACGTGGTCAGGTGATAGCTCTTACAGACAACACGGGCTGGAGTACAGGTCCTCATCTGCACTTTGAGGTCCGGATCGATGGCACTCCGAAAAACCCGATGCTCTATCTTGGGCCAAAACCGTAGCACGCACAGCGAAAGGAGATGCCCATGCCATCCAGAAGATCCTCGCTTATCATTGCAGTAGCCGCGCTACTCGTTGTCGTGATCGCATTCTGGGCAGGATTCGTCGCCTATCCATTCCTTGCCCCACGTCTTACAGGTTCTTCGCGGCCATCGTCTGTCCAGACGACCATTGACCGTGACACGTACCTCAAACTTTCGGGCGAGGTGTATGACACCCTGAGTCTCCAGTTCTACCAGAAGGTCGATGCGGCTAAGCTCCTCAAGGGGCAGGTCGCCGGGCTCGGCGACCCGTACACGGAACTGTTTACCCCCGCCGAGGCAGCGGATTTTCGCGAACAGCTGTCTGGTGAATATGTTGGCATCGGCGTCGTCATCACGCCGAGCAAGAAAGCTGACGCCATCGAGATCGTGAGGGTGTTTGCCGGGACGCCTGCAGAAGAGGCTGGGCTGAAACCTGGAGATCTCATCGACAGCGTAGACGGCACGACAGCTCGGAAACTGGACCTCGATACCGTCTCCGCTCGTGTCAAGGGCAAAGCGGGTACCTCGGTCCGACTGAAGATCGAACGTGCCGGGACACTTCTGGACTACACCGTCGAGCGGCGCCAGGTCGAGCTCCCGGTTGTCGAGAGTCGCATCATCGGAAACAAGGTTGGCTACATCTCCGTCTCCTCGTTCAGCTCTGGTGTGGCTGTGAAGTTTGCCCGGGCGCTTCACACACTCGAGGACCAGAAGATTGCAGGACTGGTCATCGATATACGGGACAATGGGGGTGGCTATCTAAGTGAGTGCCTCGATATGCTGTCGAACTTCATTCCCCACGGGACAGCGCTATGGACGAGGGAGGCTGGAGGCGAAGTAAACCCTGTGACCGTCAATGGTGGCAGTGTCTCGTTTCCGACCGTCGTCCTGGTCAACGAAAACTCTGCAAGTGCTTCCGAGATCTTCTCGGCTGCCATGCAGGAGAACAAGGCGGCTCTCATCGTGGGAACCACAACGTTCGGCAAAGGACTCATCCAGCGAAGCTGGGACCTCACACAAGGATACGAGCTCAAAGTGACGGTCGAGGAGTACTACACGCCAAATAAGAACACGATCCAGAAAAAAGGGCTGACTCCGAACATCATCGTAGCAGATCCGGCCCCCGCACTGTTTGGAACGCTTCCGGGCGATGGCCAGCTCGCACGTGCTGTCCAGACCGTAGAGGAAGGAAAGCGTCCATGATTGTCGTGATATCTGGTCCTGGAGGCGTTGGCAAGAGCACGGTCGTCGCAGAACTGCTGCGCCGCTATCCAGACATGCACCGCTCGATCTCCGTGACGACGAGGATCCCCCGACCGGGGGAAGTGGACGGCGTCGACTATCACTTTGTGACTGAGAAACAGTTCACAGATTGGATTGACAAAGGACTGTTCGCTGAGTATGCTAATGTACGTGGCCATCAGTATGGGACGCTGATGTCCTCACTTGAGGCTGTCCGGCCGCAGGAGATTCTCGTCCTTACCATCGATATTCATGGCGGTCCCAGCATTAAGCGCCTGTTTCCGGAAGCCCTTATGATTTTCCTCAAGCCACCGGATGTGATGGAGCTTGAACGTCGTCTCGAGTGCAGAGGCTCGGAAACGCCCGAAGAGATAGCTGGGCGCATCGAGCTAGGTCTCTACGAAATGACTTGTTCCAAGGACTACGATTACATGGTCACGAACCGCGACCTTGAAACCACGGTCGACATTGTCGACAGCATAGTCCGCAGTGTACTGCGGAGATAGGAGTTGTGCATGGACGACCAGAAAGAACAGCCTACCCAACAGCCAGAGCTCGCAAATCTGTATCTGGAGACGTTGATTGCAAAAGTTGACACGAACAAGTATCGGCTCATTCGTCAGCTTCTCGATACATCGCATCAGTTGCTCGAAGAGAAGACCGATCCGCTCCGCGAGCCTGTTGACGACATCCTTCGGAAGTCCGCCGGCCGCATGGTGGCTGGTGCGGCACGCGATGCCCTGAACCCCGTCATTGAGGACACCGAACCGAAGCCGGGGTGTAGATAGCTTGCGAAAGGAGAGACCTATGGACAAGAACACGCGCATCAGCCAGACCGTAGAGTTTGTGACGATCGGACATCCCGACAAGGTCGCCGACCAGATCTCGGACGCCATTCTGGACGAACTGCTTACACAGGATCGATATAGCCGCGTCGCCTGTGAGACGTTTGTCACACATGGCCTCGTCATTGTCGGTGGAGAGATTACGACCAACGCATTCGCCGACGTCGACGGCGTCGTCCGGTCGACTATCGACAGCATTGGCTACAATCACCCGAAATATGGGTTCGACGCCAAGACCTGTGCAGTCGTCAACGCAATTGGTCGACAGTCTCCAGACATTGCCCAGGGTGTCGACGCAGGTGGTGCCGGGGACCAGGGTATTATGTATGGCTATGCCACGGACGAGACGCCCGAGTATATGCCGCTACCGTACGAACTGGCGCGCAGACTTACTATGCGGCAGGAGGAAGTCCGACAGCAGAATATCCTCGACTATCTGGGCCCGGATGGCAAAAGCCAGGTCACGTTGGAATACGATGGCGACAAGCCTGTGTACCTGCGTTCTGTCGTCCTTTCGTCTCAGCACCTCGATACCGTTCTTGATCCTGACAATCCCTCACGAATGTCGGATGATGCTCGTGAGGAAATCATCGAAAAGATCGTACGGCCATCGTTGCCGATTGACCTTCTCGACAGCAAGACCACGATCTTTGTGAATCCGACCGGCAAGTTTGTCGTGGGCGGCCCGCAGTCTGACACGGGCATGACCGGCCGCAAGTTGGGCATTGACACGTACGGGGGACGTATCCCGCATGGCGGAGGTGCTTTCTCTGGCAAGGACCCCACGAAAGTGGACCGGTCGGCTACCTATTTTATGCGGTATCTCGCCAAGAACATCGTGGCAGCCGGTATTGCCCATCGATGCCTTACGCAGGTGGCTTATGTCATCGGTCAGAAAGACCCCGTTTCGTTTGAGATTTCCTTCGAAGGTACTGGTGCAGTTCCCGAGTTGATCGTACGGGACGCCATTGCGAAGAATGTCGAAATGACTCCGACCGCTATGATCGACTACCTCGGGCTTCGAAAGCCCATTTACCGCCAAACGTCCATGCACGGTCACTTCGGGCGTCCGGGATTCAGCTGGGAAGAACTTGACCTGGTTCGAGAACTGAAGAACTGGCTCAACATCTAGCCCGTGCTCGGCAGTTTCGCCGTTCTGACACAGAGAGGTCCGTTTTCGCGCAACCTCCTATCGTACGATCTCGGTTCGGTTGAGGACAATCCGGAACCAGGAACGTGGTTCCTGGTTCCTTTCCTACACGATGTGGCACCCGCCCTGCTCGTGTCGACATCCGGTCCCGAGAGTCCATGGTCTGAGACGGGGGGGCTTCCTCTTCCTGCTCTGAGTGCGTGCTCAGCGCCTGGCATCTATCCGGCGCTGGGACTTGATGTGGTGGCGCTCCAGCATTCTCTCGAGAGACAGGTCCTTGGTTGGGAAGATGCCCTCGCGATTGTCCGTTTCCTGCAAGCATCTCAACCGCATGACCGCAGCAAGGCTCGCCTCACTACACCCGAACCGGCACTGCTTCTGCACAATCTGCAGGTGATGGCCGCGCGGGACCCCTCCTTTTCCACAAAGACCACTCCAGTGCGCCAACTACTTTCAGATAGTGAAGCCACTGCTCATCTACAGAGCGCTCTCTGGAAACTCTCAACCCCCGCAAGACGCAAGCTCTATGAGCAGGGATTTGTTGTCGACCGCGGACTAGCCGACACCGAGCCACGAGTATCGTACGCACGGGGCGAGCGTAGTGACCCACAACTCATTGTCGGATCGTTTGTGGACAGGGCAACTCGCTTTCGCCCGGCCATCGAAGCTGCGATCGCAGGCGGTGGCAGTGTTGCGCTGATCCTCAGTTCGGACGTGCTCGCGAGTCTATATGAGGGGCTCCTTTCCCGCGACTGGGGCATCCCGGTTGTCCGTTGGCCCTCAGTCGGCGCCAGACGCTTTCGTGGCGACCGCTACTCGACCGTCTGGCTGAGCACCCGTCAGTTCTCGTCGTTGATCCTCCCTGAAATCGCACTTGTTGCCGTCGATCTGGGGATCCCCGGGGAGTGGCCCTTCTTCTGGCAACGCTTTTCGCTCAGAAGTCTCCTCAGTGTTGCAGCTGACATGAGCAAGGCGCACGGTATCCCGTGTCTGGCTGGCGTGAGTGCACCCACACTCTCAGTACTTGACGCGTGTGGCGTCCCGACAAACTCTGCGCTGGGGTCGGAAGTCGAGAACCCTGTCCACGCGTCTGCTACCTTTGTTCTTCGGAGCCAGAACGCTGCCTCGGAGAAACAGACTGGGCCTTCGGGGGTTCTCCTCGCACCCACGATGCGCCTCCTCCGGCAAGCCTACGACCAGGGTAAGGACTCCATGCTTCTCCTGAACATCCGCGGTTTCGCGACGCTGATCGAATGTGCGGAATGTGGGTATACGGCAACATGCCCTGACTGTGGTGCGACACTGACCCTGGGGAGTGACAGGAAGAGGCTCTTCTGCAAACAGTGCGGTCATTCGGAGCCTCCGCCCGATCTCTGTCCCAACTGCCATGGGACACAACTTCGATCACGCGGATACGGCCTGGACCGCCTCGCCCGTGAGCTTCAGCGTACGTTTCCGGTCTCAGCTGTCCAACTGATGACTCCCACCGACGAGGCCGTGGTCGCGCAGAACACCGGTCCGTCGCTGTTTCTCGGTACGTATGCCGACGTCCAGCGCATCGCTGTCCTCAAGCCTGAACTCGTCGTCTTCCCCGACGTGAGCGTCGGGCTCCGGCACCCGGTGTTTGACAACATCGAGCAGCTAGCTGTCGTCGTCCGTGGCGCGGTAGCAGAAACCGTGCCAGGCACTGTTCTCATCCAACTCGACCGCCGCTCCACGGGCCTGCGAGGCGCTCTCGACGGTACTGAGTCTATGGCAACCTTCCTTGAGAACGAGAGGGAACAGCGCCGCGAGCTGTTGATGCCACCTTTCGCACGCCAGTTCGTCGTACGAGTCTCGTTTCGCGGCACGAGCCCCGACGTGGACGCAATAACCAGGGATCTGGGAAACGCCCTTACGGCGGAAGGAGTGGATTTCCGCGGGCTCCACGCCGACCTGCTGACAGTCTCAGCTCAAGCAAGAGTCCTCTCTCTCGAGTTCCGTGCCGACTCCCTGCAGGCGGCCCTTGGACTGCGTGTTGGCATCGCTCTCGCTCACAATAAGCACTTTCAGAATGCCGCCATCCGGGTATACTGATCACATGAAAATCGTGCTGATTGGCAGTCCCGTCCTTCGCAAGAAGGCAAAACCCATACGGAAGGTGACGAGAGAGCTTGTTCATCTGGCCGCAGCGATGGCAGATCTCATGAAACCGACAGGAGTCGGCCTAGCTGCCCCTCAAATCGGCCTTGGTCAAGCGTTCTTCATCTACGATGTCGGCGAAGGACTTCATCTCGTGGTGAACCCTCAGATCCTGGAGCGCAAGGGATCAGCGACTGATGAGGAAGGCTGTCTCAGCATTCCGGGCGTCTATGCTCCGATCGACCGTTCTACAGAAATCACGCTCTCGTACCTGGACCATACTGGCAAGAGACGCATCCACAAGTACATCGATTTTGAGGCTCGCGTCATCCAGCACGAGTTCGATCACCTCCAGGGTATGCTGTTCGTCGATCGGATCACTGACCCGTCCACGATTTCCGTGCAAGAAGGAAGCCCTGTCGCCGCAGCATTGACTCATACGATCAAGGAAAAGGGGCAGCAGCTCTGACGATGGCCTTGGACGCTCCCCGCATCGCTGTCTTTGGTTCATCATCAATTTCGGTCCCGGTCTTTGACACCATCAGATGCCGGTTCCACGTCGTCCTTGCCGTCGTGTCCGAGGAGCCTCGCATCCGCCGAGGCAAACTCCTGCCCAATCCCGTACAAGCGTGGGCGCAGTCCCATTCAATCCCCATGCTTAATGGCACAGAGACTCCTGGAGAGGTACTGACAAAGCGACTGGTCGACGATGCCGTCGACATCCTATTCCTGCTTTCGTATGGAAGACTCCTTCCGCAGGCTCTCCTGGATGCACCGCGTCTCGCCTCCATCAACCTCCACCCGTCTCCGTTACCCTGGTACCGGGGAGCGGCTCCTATTGAACGCCAGATCATGGACGGTTGCAGGCAGTCAGCCGTGAGCATCATTCGAATGAACGGCCTGCTGGACCGAGGCGAGCTCCTGGCTCAGGAACCGTTCACAATTGCCGACTCGGATTACCGCACCGATGTCGAGGCTTCTATCATCCGGGTAGGTGCACCACTTACGTTGCACGTCTTCGATCAACTGTTGCACAGGTCAACAACACCGTTGCAACAAACCGGCGCGGGCTCCTACGCACGCAAGCTCAAGTCTGACGACGAACTCATCGACTGGCAAGGTTCGGTCGAGCAGGCATACAATCTCGTCCGGGCTCTTGCCCCCGAACCCTGTGCAGGCACTTTCCAGGGAGCCGACCGGGTGAAGATCCTCAGAGCCAGCCCTCTGTCTGCAGACACCGACCTCCCGGCAGACGCCCCCTCTGGCATGATCACGCAATTCTTGCGTAAGCGCGCCGCCGTTCGCTGCCACGACGGATGGCTCGAACTTTTAGAGCTCCAGTTTCCGGGCAAGATTCCCATGCTGACGGTCGACCTCCTGAACGGTCGACGTCTTGTCCCCAGAATTGTCCTCCGCCGAAACTCGTCTGCCTAGACCTTCCCTTCTCGAAGATCGGCCCAAAGTTATCCACAGAGACGGTCATGGTTCATAAAGATTGATTTGCGGAGATTGATTCGCTCGCTTGTTCGATAACCCAAAGTGCGTTCCTTCGACTTCGCGAACGAACGGTATGCCGGTTCATCGACATAAATCGCTTCGTCCTCCACCTTCACTCCACTCTGAAAGTTCCTTCTTGCACCCTCGATCAGATTCTCGCGAACGAGGTGATGTGCGTACAAGATAGCGGGAACACCAGCCCGGGGCCCATAACGACCAGAATACCACCCCATTTATCGCAATTGCGGGGCTTTTCGGCGATCTGGCTCATGCTCCTACGTCTTGTGAATCGAAATCTCTTCCTAGGGCCACTTTTCTGTGCGTACAAACTGGCACGCCGCGGTCAGATCTTGATGGTGTCTTCGGCGGCGTGTTCCAGACGATCCGTCGTGTGCACGTAGATCTGGGTCGTCGTGATATTTTGATGCCGGAGTGTGTCGCGTACCTGTTCTATCGTGGCACCGTTCTGAAGGGCCATTGTGGCAAAGGTATGCCGCAGTGAGTGCGCGGAGATGCGGGAGGAATACACACCGATTCCCAGGAGCTTCTGTTTCACGTCGAAGCGCAGCGTCTTCGTCGTGATCCGCCTGTCCTTGTTGTTGTTGCTGTGTGACACAAAGAGCGCTGCTCGGGGGTCGGTACAGCGCCGCGTCGCAAGGTAGCGGGTAATCGGTTCGTATGCCTCTCGTGTCAGAACGACGAAATCGTCTTTCGCGTCCTTCCCTTTACTGCGAACGTAGAGGAGCGTGGCGTTGGACGTTTGACGAATGTCTCCGACGTTGGAGCCGACGACTTCCATCGTGCGAAGACCTGTCCGAAGCATCAGGTTGATCATCGCGAAGTCGCGCAGGCCGATGATGCTTGTCGTGTCAATCGACGTAAGCAGATCGCGCGCCTGCTGAAGGGTAAGCGGATCGCGGTTGAACCCGTACGAACGCTTGAAGCCTTTGAGGCCCGCGGACACATCGGGATAGATGCGGTTGGACTCGAGGTACTTGAAGAACTGGCGGACCGAGGTAAGGTACAGATTCCCCGTCCGAGGCGACAGGCCCTCTGCC
>DASVKR010000134.1:0-3939 GCA_036385275.1 Candidatus Cryosericum sp.
CTGCGACGGAGAGGATCGCGTGCGATGAATCCATTAGAGAAGAGCATCATCACTGGGCATCGAGTGTGCCAAGTGGCAACAGGGCCCAAGGAAGGCTAGTAAGAAGAAATGCTCTAGAGTGAGTCCCAGAGCAGCAGGAGAGTACGTGGTGGACCCAAGCAGTTTCATTTGGAACCAATTGCTCTCTGAACTCAGAAAGCCAGGCGCCATCGTCGAAAACGGCGGGCAAGATTACGATGCAAGCGATACGCAAAGGCAGACTGGGAGCCGCTGAGAAAGGCCATGGATGCTATTCCCGGGGTCACGACGTCTGACCAATTCACTACCGTGGAGCCTAGAACTGATCAACTGAGTACAGACTAGTCCCCTATGACACTGCGAAAGCCCCCGTGTTGCGCCTTGCGGAAGTCTTTCCAGTATGCACGATCTGCTGTCGAGTCTGGCTGCCCCCGAGATGAACCGCACCCACGGTTTCCAGCCTTGAATGTCATGTGCACCGTCGAACGTACCTGACAACCTCCTTTTGAACCCATGTATCGTGAGGTTCTCCACGAAGAGCGGCATGTCTCCTGCAGTATCCCGTAGACTCACAGAAATCATCCAACATTGCCGACTTCTTGGTCTTCCCTGCCTCGAGGTCTGCCCGTGTCTTGACCATCGTGAGCTTCTAGCGTTCCTGGAACCGCTCCTCCGAGTACACCCCTCGGATACGACAACATCCTCGGGGGGATTGGACCAACATCCTCGGGAAGTCCGCCCTTCGCATTGAACCAACATGCTCAGGGGGCATCGTGAGCTCCGTTCCCGCTGCTCCTTTCTCGTCCAAAGGACCAGCAGTATTCTGTCATCCTTCACCTCCGTTTTCTCATGAGTCTACGGAGCCAGTTCACCTCCATCTTGGATGAGTCGATGCGCCCCCCCGCCGCCCGCCCGCCGCCCAACCCTCGGGCCGGGGTTGTTCCTGGGAGAAAGCGTTCTACTGCCCACGGGTTGCTTGACATGTGTTGTCGGTTGCTCTAAAATTATGTGCTTTGCTCTTTCTGCAAATAGTTCTTTCACGTGCGAAAGCCGTATGGGGCGCATCAACGTGTTCAGCAAACGATTGGGGGAGGAGATTATGACAAGAACGAGTCGGATCTTTCTGACAGTACTACTGGTCTTTTCGCTATTGGTGAGCAGCCTTGGCGGGGTATTTGGAAGTCTGCCACGAGCTCAGGCGACGTCGACGACGATGGTCATCAGTGAAGTCGTCACTGGATCGTCGGCGGCTGCGTCGGACGAATACGTCGAGTTGTTCAATGCTTCTGCTTCCCCAATCGACCTGAACGGGTGGTCGCTGAAATACTGGGGAGGAGCGGCTGGTACTGGATCGCCTACCGTCAGTGTCTCATGGTCGGTATCCACTATAGTCCCTGCCTATGCGCACTACCTTGTCAAAGGGAGTGCCTACGGTGGGGCATGGGATGCCGTACTGGGTGGTGGCATCTCTGAGGTTGGCGCCCCGAGCATATGGAATGGGGCAACCCAGATAGATGCTCTCGGGTGGGGCTTGATGACGGGCAACTTGGCGCGGGCCGAAGGTGGAACTCCTGTTGCGGCCGCGGGCTTGACCAGGGGCCAAGTCATAGAGCGAAAGCCAGGCTATCCGGATTGGAACGGATTGGATACCGATAACAACATTGCCGATTTCCTACTGTCGGCATCAAGCGATGGTTCTGCACGCCATCCCCAGACTCTTTCGAGTGCGATAACGCCGCCGCCGACTGCTACGGTTCCCGGTATGGCAACAGGAATGACAGCGACAGACGGGCATGGGCAGATATCTCTCAGCTGGACAGCTCCCGTCAACGTCGGCGGGTCGCCGATCGACGGGTACAACGTCTACCGTGCTGCGGACTCGTCCATGGGTGGCATGGTGAAGGTGAACCCTACTCTTGTCACTGGCACATCCTACGTGAACGACGGACTCGGAGCAGGCGCTCACTGGTGGTATGCTGTGATCGCCCAGAACTCGTTCGGTTCAGGCAGTGCGTGCAGCCCAGCCGAGGGATGGACGTTTGACACGCCCAATGCTGTCACGACCCTTGCAGCCGTTGAGGGAGACCATGAGGTCCTCCTGACCTGGAGCGCGTCCTTCGGCGATCCCCAGCATCTTTCGGTCGTCGGCTACAATATCTGGCGCGGCACCTCGGCAGACAATGAGAACTCAGTCACTCCCGTCAACTTTGGTGGGCCCGTTTCAGGTCTTGCATTCTCAGACGGAACGGCCGCGAACGGAACGCCCTACTACTACCGCGTCACAGCCGTCAACGAAGTCGGAGAGACCAGCGTGTTGTCCGGCAACGAGGTCGTGGCTACTCCACATGTCACTGTCACTGCTCCGGTCATTGCCAATCTCGCACCCGCGGACCTGTCCTTCACCGACAACGTTCGTCCACAGATCAGCGCAGAGTATAGCTCCACCGGGTCGACCATCGACGTTGCGTCGGTGAACCTTCTCGTGGACAGCATCGATGTCACTTCACAGGCGGTCATCACCGCCAGCGGCATCAGCTACACTCCGGCGAGTGACCTCACGAAGAGCATCCACTCTGTTCAGCTCCATGTATCGAACAATGCTGTCACTCCGATGAGCGCCACGACTGTCTGGACGTTCACGGTCGGCGACTACAACATCTACTTTGGGGGCATGCACAGCCATACCAACATCTCGGATGGAACAGGAACGCCGCAACAGGCCTACGATTCGGCCAAGGCTGCCGGAGCTGATTTCATGGCGGTTACGGACCATTCCAACTGGTTTGATGGCGATTCAGCGACTGTGCTCGCCAATCTGGCTGGCGGTCCCAGCACCGAGTGGGCCGGCCTGAAGGCGGCGGCCGACGCAAACAACGTGCCGGGAACATTCGTCGGGATAGCCGGGTTCGAGATGACCTGGAGTGGCGGGCCCGGCCACATCAACACGTTCAACACCGTGGGCTACGATACGAGGACGCACTCAGCCATGACTCTCACGGCGTACTATGCGCAGCTGGCCCTCTATCCTCAGTCCATTTCACAACTCAACCACCCGGGTACGACGTTTGGTACGTTCGACGACTTCGCGCACTGGACAGCCGAGGCGGATGCCGTCGTGGACCTGGTCGAAGTGGGCAACGGCGAGGGTGTCGTTCACCAAGCCGGCTACTTCCCGAGCTATCAGTACTACCAAATGGCACTCGACAAGGGCTGGCATGTTGCACCGTCTAACAACCAGGACAACCACAAGGGCAACTGGATGTTTGCCAATGACGCCCGCACGGTGGTCCTTGCGCCGGTATTGACGAGGGATGCCATCTATGAGGCTATCCGCCAGAGGCGGGTCTACGCTACTGAGGACAAGGACCTGCGGGTCACGTATCACCTGAACGACGCTGTCATGGGCTCGCGGCTGGACAATCCGTCGACGCTGCATTTCAACGTTACGTGGAGCGACGCTGAACTCACCGACACTGTCAGCAAGATTTCCATCATTGCAAACGGCGGCGTGGTCGTGAACTCGACGACTCCCGGCACCAGCGCGGGAACCTGGGACTTCACTCTGCCCTCCGACCCGTACACCTTTTACTACGTGCGCTTCGACCAGGCCGACACCGATGTGGCCGTCACCGCTCCCGTCTGGACCGGTGATGTGGTCAAGGTAGGTGTGTCGAAGGTCGAGGCTTCGCAGGATCCCCAAATCGTGGGCACTCCTGTCGATTTCACGGCGACTGCATACAACAATGATTCTGTCCCGGTCACGAACGCTACGATGGAATTCTTCAAGGACACGATCACTCCCGAGAACAAGCTGGGCGAGGTCACTGCCCTTTCCATCCCAGCGTCGGGCACGACGACAGCCAAGATCACATGGACACCAACAACGGCGGGTACATGGACCATCTATGCCCGCCTGACTGC
>DASVKR010000135.1:0-4927 GCA_036385275.1 Candidatus Cryosericum sp.
ATTCTTGGACACCTGCGGAGAGTCCCGCACATCAACAGTCGCAATAACGTGGAGCGGCAGGAAGCCATTCGACAGGGGTTCAACGCCGTCGTCCAAGGAAGCTCCGCCGACGTCATCAAGATGGCCATGATACGCCTGAGCAGGGACCTTCAACCTCTCAAGGCGCGCATGGTCCTTCAGGTGCACGATGAAATCGTCGTCGATACGCCACCCGACGAACTCGAGCTTGTCCGCGGGATGATACAGGAGTCCATGGAGTCGGCAATACACCTTTCGATCCCCCTCGTCACTCACCTTTCGGCCGGCCCGAATCTGCGGGACCTCGAATGAGTATTGACATTGGGCTCACCGGCAACATTGCCTCTGGCAAGAGCATGATCTCCGGCATGTTACGGGAGCACGGAGCAGCCGTGCTGGATGCGGATCTGGTAGGCAAGAGCGTCCTTGCCCAGAACGTCGAAGGAGCGCTTGAGCAGGTTCGAGTTGTATTTGGCGACTCCATTTTCGATGGAAACCAGCTCAATCGCCACCTCCTCGGCAATCTTGTCTTCGGACACCCCGATCTTCTCAAGAAGCTCAACGATATCATGATGCCCATTATGACCAGACTGATCGCCAATGAGATCGCGGCGCTTCACCGAACATCAACCGTCGTGGTCCTTGACGCAGCGATTCTGATCGAGGCCAGCTGGCAGAACCTGGTCGACGAGATCTGGGTTGTGAAAGCATCGAAGAACGAACAGCTGGAACGCCTCATAACACGCGATCACCTTTCGCGTGACGAAGCCGTCAGCCGTATTGAGGCACAGATGCCTTTGGCTCAGAAACTGGCGTACGCCGACGTCGTCATCGATAATACGATGGATGTCGAGCAGACCCAAAAACAGGTGGAGATGCTTTGGAAAACGCGCATACAGAACCGCTGAGTTACTCGAGGATATCGACGTACAACGAATGCCCCAAGAAATTCGAGCTCAAGTACATTCGGAAGATCGAGGAGCCGCCCCACTGGTATTTCAGCTATGGCAAGAGTATCCACGCGGTCCTCGAGAAGCTGCTGTCATGTCACCTGGGAGAAGATGGACAGCTGTACGGGGATGATACAGCCCTCTTCCCCACTTCTCTTTCCCAGCTTCTGGACGAGAACTGGCTAACGCAGGGGTATGCCGACCCCAGTGATGAAGAAAGGAAACGGCATCAGGCCCTGCGCGTGCTTACGGCATTCTTCCCAGTTTTCCAGTCCACGTGGCAACAGATGGTTTATGTAGAACGCCTCATCAACACGGAGCTTGACGGCATCCCGTTCACAGGTATCGTGGACCGGATCGACCAAGTCAATGACAGAGTGCTGCGAATCGTCGACTACAAGTCCTCGAAGCCGAGAGAAGCGTCGGCACTGACATCTCATCGGTTCCAGGTAGCGCTGTATGCTGCGGCACTGAGTCAGATGGAAGAGTTCCACGGCAAGCGGTTCATCCTTCAGACGTACTATCTCCGCGAAAACCTTAAGGCGGAGATGGACGAAGGGGCAGAGACCTGCATTGCCAAGTCCCGAGAGGTTCTGGCAACAACCGCCCACAGGATCCTTCAGGGTGATTTTCGTGGAAAACGCGGCAGCAAGTGCTTCTCCTGCGACTATAGAGACATGTGCCCCGTGTTCCGCCGCATCTAGTCCTGCGTTTCGCAGAAACCAGACGACCCCTGCCCGCATGTCGCGTGGCAGGGGTCGTTGCACAAACGTCAGTTTCGAGCAGTTGCTAGACCTTCGACTTCAGCAAGTCGCCCAGGCGATGGATTCCTTCAGTGATGTGCTCGGGATCCACGGCCGAGAAGTTCAACCGCATATGGCAGTTGTCGTCCCGATGAGGGTAAAAGGCAATGCCCACAACATACGCGACCTTGGCGTTGATCGCCTCGCGGAACATGGCCGCGGTGTCGATATGCTCCGGAACCTTCACCCATACGAACAGACCCCCCTGAGGGTCAGTCCAACTGCTCCCGACCGGGAAATACTGTTCAAGAGCGGAGATCATTGCATTCTTCTTCTTGGGATACTCGCGCCGAACGACGTTAACGTAGTCATCCAGCCACCCACGGCTGACAAACTCATACGCTATGTACTGAGTCATGGCCGGAGAACAAAGGTCGGCCGCCTGTTTTCCGACGATGATCTTATTCATGATATCCTCGCGGGCGACGATCCACCCCAGGCGAAGTCCGGGGAAACTGATCTTCGAGAACGTGCGCAGTGCTACGACACGATTCTTGCCGCCTAACGCCAGCAGCGAGGGAATTGGCTCACCCTCAAAACGAATTTCCCCGTATGGATCGTCTTCGATAATGAGCAGATCATACGTGTGAGCCAGTTCAATCAGCTTCTTGCGGCGCTCTAGCGTCATGGTGACGCCGGCAGGGTTGTGAAAGTTGGGCACCGTATAGACGAACTTTGGGCGGATGTGCGCCTTCTGCAGCTCCTTGAGCCTGTCCTCCAGGATGTCCATTTGCAGGCCGTCCTTGTCCAGCGGAACTGTGCAAAACTTGGCCTGCATGCTTGCAAAGGCCTGAATTGCTCCGAGATAGGATGGCTCTTCCACAATGACCGTGTCGCCCGGATTCACGAACACCTGTGCCACCAGGCTGAGACCCTGTTGTGAGGCGGTGGAGACGATGACGTTGCCCAGATCGATGCCTCCGACACCCTCATTCTCCATGCGATCCATGAGCAGAACACGCAACTTCTTGATGCCCTCGGTGGACCCATACTGAAGAGCCTTCTTGCCGTATTCCCTGAGTGCAAACGTGCTTGCCTCGATAACTCGGTCGATGGGAAAGAACCGACCGTCCGGCATGCCTCCAGCCAACGAGATGATTTCCGGACTGTCGACGAGTTTGAGCAGCTCCCGAATCTCGGATGGTCTAAAACCCAGTGCCCGTTCTGAGAACAACTCTTCTGCGTTCAACGACATCGATATGCCTCCGCTTTGGGATGATATTTCGGCAAGTGTCCATTGCACAGAACATACGAGACTACTTACCAATGAAGTATACCCCTATTGGGCACAACGAAAAGCCCGCCTTTACGGCGGGCGTCGGTCGTCAGTTAGACGCGGCAGCAAGTGTTTCTCCTGCGACTACAGAAACATCTGTTCTGTGTTCCGCCACACCTAGCCCTGCGTTTCGCAGAAACCAGACAACTCCTGCCCGCGTGTCGCGTGGCAGGGGTTGTTGCACGAACGTCAGTTTTGAGCAGCTGCTAGATCTTCGACTTCAGCAAGTCGCCCAGGCAATGGACCCCTTCAGTGATGTGTTCGGGATCCACGGCCGAGAAGTTCAACCGCATATGGCAGTTGTCGTCCCGACGAGGATAGAAGGCACTGCCCACAACATACGCGACCTTGGCACTGATCGCCTCGTGGAACATCGCCGTGGTGTCGATATGCTCCGGTACCTTCACCCATACGAACAAACCGCCCTGAGGATCTGTCCAACTGCTCCCGACCGGGAAATACTGTTCAAGAGCGGCAATCATTGCGTTCTTCTTCTTGGGATACTCGCGCCGAACGACGTTAATGTAGTCATCCATCCATCCGCGGCTGACAAACTCATATGCTATGTATTGAATCATGGCCGAAGAGCAGAGGTCTGCCGCCTGTTTTCCAAGGATGATCTTGTCCATGATGTCTTCGCGGGCAACGATCCACCCCAGACGGAGCCCGGGGAAACTGATCTTCGAGAACGTGCGCAGTGCTATGACACGATCCTTGCCGCCTAACGCCAGCAGCGAGGGAATCGGCTCGCCCTCAAAGCGAACCTCCCCGTATGGATCGTCTTCGACGATGAGCAGATCATACGTGTGAGCCAGCTCAATCAGCTTCTTGCGCCGTTCCAGCGTCATGGTGACGCCGACGGGGTTCTGGAAATTGGGCACCGTGTAGACGAACTTCGGACGGATGTGCGCCTTCTGCAGCTCCTTGAGCCTGTCCTCAAGAGCGTCCATCTGCATGCCGTCCTTGTCCACTGGAACCGTGCAGAACACAGCCTGCATGCTTGTAAAGGCCTGGAGTGCTCCGATATAGGATGGTTCTTCCACTATGACGGTGTCGCCCGGATTTACGAAAACCTGTGCCAACAGGCTGAGACCCTGCTGAGAAGCGGTGGAGATGATGACGTCGTCCAGATCGATGCTGTTCACGCCCTCTTTCTCCATACGATCCATGAGCAAAACGCGCAACTTCTTGATCCCCTCGGTGGACCCGTACTGGAGAGCCTTCTTGCCGTATTCCCTGAGCGCAAATGTGCTTGCCTCGATGACTCGGTCGATGGGCCAGAACCGATCGTCCGGAAAGCCTCCGGCCAATGAGATGATTTCTGGACTGTCGATGATTTTGAGCTGCTCCCGAATCGCGGATTGTTTAAAACCCAGCGCCCGTTCTGAAAACAACTCTACCGCGTTCAACGACATCTATTTTCCTCCACATTATCATGAGATTTCGGCAAGTGTCCATCGCACAGAACATACGAGACTACTTACCAATGAAATGTAGTATACCCCTATTGGGCACAACGAAAAGCCCGCCGTAAAGGCGGGCGTCGGTCGTCAATAAGACTAGTAAGGCTGATCTAGAGGCCAATTTCGGCAGCGATCTCCTTCATGGAACTCAGGCCGATTGCAACGAACTTGTACAGATCGAGCCCCATCTCCTGACAAGCAAGCATCTGATCCCGGTTTGCCCCAGCAGCAAAACGCTTCTCTTTGAAGCGAACCATGACAAAGTCCGTATCGACCAGTGCAAGCTTCTTCTCCGGTCGAATGAGAGCGCACGCGACAATGAGGCCGGACAGTGGGTCCGCAGCGTATAATGCCTTGTCCATCATGCTCTTGCGCGGCAGGCCATGCAGCGCGTTGTGGACGCGCACTGCATAGCAG
>DASVKR010000136.1:0-2811 GCA_036385275.1 Candidatus Cryosericum sp.
TGCGAGGACGGCCAGCATGTGAGTGATGAAGTAGCTGGTCAACTGGACGATGAAGATGGTAATATAGCCTACAACCGCAAATGCGAGTCCGCGGCTTGCGCGTCGAATCTCCTGCATCATGTCCAGCCCGAGCGTCGAGCCACTCACGGCGATTGCATCTGGTCTATGTCTGGCACTGCCACGTCGCACGATGGTCTTCTCCTTGGCAATACATGTTCTCTTGCCTCATTAACATGGTGCCACAGTGAAGCGATATTTCAAGAGCGAAGGCGTAACAGTCTCGGAGAAAATGGAACCGTCCCGAGAGTGTTACACACTCTCCCCCGCTTTCGCGGGGACGACAAGAAGGGCCGGCTGTGGCATGAGTCGCATGCTGCGCTATACTACAAGTTGCGCCGGTTGGCGCTGAGGAGGTAGCACATGGACCCATTGTGGGTACTCGTCATATTGATCGGCGGCGCGTCGTTGTGTGTTGCGGGAGCCTTTATCTTTATGGCTGTCAAGGTAGCGAGCGTGGCGCGTCAGGTTGCTCCCATGGTGACTGAGATGCAGGGACAGTTGACTGCCGCCGGCATCGAGATTGCCAAGGTATCCGAAGCTGTCCAGTCCGCTGAAGCGCAGTTCAACCATCTTGCCGATAAGGCTTCCATAGCCTCCCGCCGAGTAGCGAAGGTTGTGGATGTGGTGCCGCGCGTCATGCGCAGAGCCCGCGACGCCGATATCAGGGCAGAGGCAACCGTGCGTGCCGTAGGGATTGTGGCTGCCAAAGCGATCAAGGATATCCGTGAGCGATCCTCGTCTTCGCGCGAGGTCACACTGAAATAGGTCTCACAATAGATTAACGTATGAACAACGCTACGCTGATCCGGACCGATGAACTGGAGCGGATACTGCTGGAAACGACGCCGCGAAAGGCCGTCCAGCGGGCTGTGGATCTCATCGCCCAGTCGATACCATCCTGCTCGGTGACCGTCCTGGGCGTGGACATCGATCAGCGTGTGCACTTCGACGCTGCCAACGGCATTCCGTGGAGCGTGCTTCGAACAGTCGAGGCCAGCTTCAACCAGGAATTGCCGCAGAACATCATGGACATTATCCGTGGGCGTGAGACGTGCTTCATCGAGGATATCGGGGCGTACCCCGGCTGGAGGAGGAGGTCGGCCACCGACATCTTCAGCTATGTTGGCTTTCCTGTTATCATTGACCGGCGCGTGGTCAGCATCATCAACGTGCAGACATCAAATCGAAGGCTCAAGCCCGAGGACGTCGACGCCCTGCGGCCCTTTATCCACCTCATCAGTCTGATTATCGCCCGGTATCTGAAGGAACAGCAGTCTGCGAACCGCGAGAACTTTCTGGCCTTGCTGCACGAGACGACACTCGACGGCGTGCGGGCAACAAGCGCAGTGGAATTCATGAATGCAGTCGTCAGGCGCATCGCGCGGCGTCTTGGCTACCAGTACATTGCGCTCTTGCTGTACGACGACGAGACAGAGTCCCTCGTCTTGCGGGCGCAGAAGGGATATGCGAGCGAGTATGATGGGTTTGTATTGTCCGTCCATGACCATGCGAGCGTGGTCGTACGAGCGTTCCGTTTACGGCATACCGTCAACGTCTCTGATGTGCGTACCTGTTCGTTCTACCTGCGCGCCGTACCGGGTGGGCGCTCTGACCTGGCTCTCCCATTGATGGTGGGAGGCAAGATTATTGGTGTCCTGAACCTTGAAAGCAAGAAGGCCGGCGCGTTCTCCCGCGAGGACGTCCGCAACCTCACGCCCCTGGCGGCTGGTGTCGGCCTGATGCTGGCAAGCATGCAGATCAAGCAGCTCCTGCGCGAACAGGCCTTGCTGGACGGTCTTACGGGAGCACACAACCGTCACGCCATGGACGGCATCGTTGCGGAGGAGCTGGATCGGGCCCGGCGGCACGATCACGACGTGTCGTTTGTCATGCTGGATGTCGACGAGCTCAAGTCCATCAACGACCGGCTGGGTCACGCCGAAGGCGACCGGGTCCTCGAGACGCTGGTGGCAGTACTGCGAAAGTCTCTGCGCACCATCGACAAAGTTATCCGCTATGGCGGGGACGAGTTCCTTCTCGTCCTGCCAGAGACCTCACAGAGGGAGACCGAGCTCATGCTCGAACGACTGCGTGCGGGCATCGAGACGCAAGTCCTGACAGCAATAGGAGCAGTGCATTGTTCCGCAGGGATCGCTACGATGCAGGGCGACCCGGAGGGAGGAGACCTGGTGCAGCTTGCAGACAAGCGCATGTACCAGGCCAAGGCCATGCACCGCGCGCAACTCGAGGAAGACTCGGGCTATTGAGATGACTGCAATGGACATCCTGCCACGTGTGATCGAGGGGAACCTCGTCTTCCTGGCGCCTGAACAGCGCGACAATGTTCCGCTGTACTGGAAATGGGCCAACGACCGTGAAGTGACGCGCCTGACGCAAGGGTACGGAAGAGCCCCCAGTCTCGAAGCGATGCAGGCCTCCTACGACAAATCCGTCGTGGCGGACGACGTCCGGCGGTTCGGCATTCATCTGATGTCGACCCAGGACCTCATCGGACGATGTGTGCTCAAGAACCTCAACCTCATCGTGGGGAGGGGAGAAGCGAGCATCCTCATCGGGGACGTCAAGCACCGTGGCCACGGGTACGGCACGGAAGCGATGCGCCTCCTGTGTACCGTGGGATTCGACATGCTGGAGCTGCATACGATCTTTCTGACAGTGCTCGCCTGCAACCCAGGCGCAGTCGCGTCGTACCACAAGGTGGGCTTCAGGGACGTCGGCTGTCTGCGCGAG
>DASVKR010000137.1:0-14727 GCA_036385275.1 Candidatus Cryosericum sp.
GATCCCGTGCTCTTTGAGGAACGGGATGTCGTCTTCAGGAATGACCCCTCCGCCCATGACCAGGATGTCGTTGGCTCCTTTCTCCTTCAGAAAGTCAACGACCTTTGGAAACAGCGTGTTGTGCGCCCCCGACAAGCACGACAGGGCAACCACGTCCACGTCTTCCTGCACAGCGACTTCTGCGATCTGCTCAGGCGTGCGGCGAATGCCGGTATAGATGACTTCCATGCCCGCGTCCATGAAGGCCCTTGCCAGGACTTTGGCCCCACGATCGTGCCCGTCCAGGCCAGGCTTTGCCACGAGAACTCTGATCTTCTCTTCCATGGTCTCCTCCTTAGAACGTCGCGTCCGGCCGATACTCGCCGAACACGGAGCGCAGCACGTCGCAGACTTCGCCGAGAGTCGCGTACGCGTCGACCGCGTCGATGATCGCTGGCATCAGGTTTTCATCAGTGCCTGCGACAGCTTTCACCTGGGCGAGGGCCGCTTCAACCTTGGCAGCATCGCGGTGGCTCTTCATCGCAGTCAGCTCCTTGTGCCGTTTCTCAAAGAGAGCGGAGTCGATGCGCATGAGATTCTTGAATGGTTTGTTCTCGACCTGGAACTTATTGACGCCGACGATGACCTTCTTGCCTGACTCGATTTCCAGCTGGTACTGATAGCTGCTATTCTGGATCTCCTGCTGGATGAACCCGCGCTCGATTGCCTTCACCGCGCCGCCGAGCTCATCGATCTTGGCGATGTACTTCAAGGCCTCTTCCTCGATGCGGTTGGTCATGGATTCCACGAAGTAGCTGCCCGCAAGAGGGTCGACCGTATCTGCAACTCCCGACTCGTACCCAATGATCTGCTGTGTCCGGAGGGCAATACGCACTGAGTCCTCTGACGGTAGCGACAGGGCCTCGTCACGACTGTTTGTGTGGAGTGACTGGGTCCCGCCCAGCACTGCGGCAAGCGCCTGCAGCGTCACACGCACGACATTGTTGTCCGGCTGCTGGCTCGTAAGCGTGCAGCCTGCCGTCTGCGTGTGAAAACGCAGCATCAGGCTCTTTGGATTCTGTGCATGGAAACGGTCTTTCATGATCCGCGCCCACATTCGACGGGCAGCGCGGAACTTGGCGACTTCCTCCAGCAAGTTGTTGTGCGCATCGAAGAAGAACGAAACGCGGGCCGCAAAACTGTCGACATCCAGCCCTGCCTTGACGGCAGCGTCAACATAGGCTATCCCGTCGGCGAGTGTGAATGCGACCTCCTGAACCGCAGTGCATCCGGCCTCACGCATGTGATAGCCACTGATGCTGATCATATTCCAGTTGGGAGCTTCCTTGGAGCAATAGGCAAAGATGTCACTGATGATGCGCATTGACGGGGCTGGCGGATAAATGTACGTACCGCGAGCGCTGTATTCCTTGAGGATATCGTTCTGAATCGTGCCGTTCAGCTTGTCCGCGCTAATGCCCTTGCGTCTCGCAAGCGCGATATACATCGCCATCAGAACCGCGGCAGGAGCGTTGATGGTCATGGACGTGCTGACCTGATCGAGAGGAATGCCATCAAACAGCACCTCCAGGTCCGCCAGCGAACTGACCGACACGCCGACCTTGCCGACCTCACCCTCCGAGAGAGGATGGTCTGCATCCATGCCCAGCTGAGTTGGAAGATCAAACGCAATGGACAGACCGGTCTGGCCCTGGTTCAGCAGGTATTTGTACCGGCGGTTGGACTCTTCCACTGTCGCAAACCCAGCGTACTGGCGCATGGTCCACAGACGACCGCGATACATCGTGGCCTGGTATCCTCTCGTATACGGATACTCTCCGGGGAACCCAAGGTCGCGCATGTAGTCCATCTCGCCAACATCCTCGGGCGTGTATAACAGCTTGACGTCGATGCCGGAACTGGTCGTGCAATCCGAATAGGCCTTGCAAGTCTTGCCGGCAGGAACCTTGTCGGCACCCTGCTGCCACTTTGCCTTTGCAGCTTTCAGTCTCCCCACGCTTTCCTTGTCAAACATTCGCTCACCTCACTTTTGACGTGTCCATGGAAGGCCCAGGGCGTGTTCACACCCGATGCTCGTCTCCAAGAAAGTATAGCAGGAAACGAGGACCGCACCACGTGCGCGCCCACCTGTCATTCCCGCGCCCATTCCGTCATTCCCGCGAAGCCGGGAATCCAGTTTTTATTGTAGATCCGTCACTTCCCTTCTCCGTCATTCCTGCGCAGGCGGGAATCCAACCCTTGTCGTCCATAAACATGGCAATTGACTACAGCCGATGCTATTCCGGGTTGCACAGAACACTATGGGGCTCAACTACCCTAAAGGTAGACTCTCCAGCAATTCCACTATCTTCGCTGCTTCCCCTTCATTGCCCTTCGCCGTGAAAGATTCAAGCGCAAGTTCAAGTTCCTTCTTTGCTTCTTCCGTTCTACCGATTTTGGAGAGGAAGATCCCAAAATCCCTGTTGTTTTTCGGGTAGTTGTCTAGTATCTTCTTCACTTCGTTATATTCAGCTTCGGCTTCTCCGTATCTCCCCAATTTGACCAATATGCCTGCCAAATGCCTGTGAGCTGAAGGATGCATGGGGTCCAACTCCAATGCTCTTCTATATTCCTTCTCTGCATCTTCATATAGTCTCAATCTATCCACTTCATTCTGTGCCCTATCGCCTCGTCTCTCCTGCAAAATACCAAGATTCTTCGGAGCTGTGGCTTTGTTTGGATTCAACTCTATTGCCTGCCTAAGGTCTCTTTCTGCGCCGTCAAGATCCCCCAAGTCTATTAGTGCCCTTCCGCGGGAAGCATAGTTGCATGGATGCTGACTTTGCAGATACGCAATCTGTGCACCTGTTTTGGCATCATCGGGATTCAGTCTTGTCACTTCATGAAACTGTTCTATCGCTTCTCTTCCCCTTCCCCGCCATGACAAGAAGTACCCATAGGTTTGGCGCGCAACTACATTGCTGGGATTCCTTTCTATCACTTTCTTGTAGCAATTCTCGGCCTCTGTATTCCTGTTGACCTTCTCTAGCAGGACTCCAAGGCAAATGAGTGTATCTTCGTCATCTGGTTCTATTTGTAGAGCTTTTCTGTATTCCTTCTCCGCTTCATCGTACCGGTCTTTCGCCTCATCATGCTTACCGTTCCTATCCTCATCCCTTCCCAAGATTGCCAACAAGTATCCAAGATTCCTGTGCGCCTCCACGGAAACTGGCTTCAGCCTAATTGCCATCCCATATTCATTCTCTGCTTCATGATATCTCTTCAGATTCACCAACACATATCCAAGACCGTTATGGGCTTCCGCATAGTTGGGGTTTATGCGCAGGGCTTTCCCGTATTCTCTTGCGGCTTCTTCATACCTCTTCTGATGATTCACCATTGAGTGGCCAAGGTTTGCATAGGCAAGAATGTAGTCTGGATATGCCTTTGTGACTTCTCTGTATTCTTGCTCCGCCTTTTCCCATCTTCCCAATTTCGCTGACAGGTACGCAGAATTGATGAGGCCGGACGGATAATCGGGCTTCAACCTTATGGCCTCTGCATATTCTCTTTCTGCTTCTTCATCTCTTCCTACAAATCTGTTTGTCAGTAGATATCCAAGGAGATTGTGCGCAAAGGGAGAACCAGGATCTATTCTTATCGCCTCTCTAAGCTCCTTTTCGGCCTCTTCAACTCTCCCCAGTTTTCCCAACGCATACGCAAGACAGCGATGCGCAGATGAGTAATGTGGGCTTATTCCTATCGCCGTCCTATGTTCCTTCTCTGCTTCTTCATACAGTCTCTTCGCTTCATCATTCTTCCCTCGAATTTCCGCAATTTCTCCCAGACTTGCTAGCGAGTACCCAAGGTTGTTGTGGTCTACGGCATGATGAGCGTCTATACTTATCGCCCCTCTATGCTCCTCAATTGCTTCTTGATACAGCCTTTGTGCTTCTTCATATCGCCCTTTGGCTTCTTCAACTCCACCTAGCTTCGTTAGTACGTACCCGAGGCTAGTATGAGCAGCAGCATATTGGGGGTATATTCTCAACGCTCCTGAGTAACAGTTTCTCGCATCAATGAAACGCTTCTTGTGACAGAACGAATTCCCAAGATAGAGCAGACTACCTGAGTTTCCCTTTTCGACAAGCAAATTCTGCAACTTCCTTAGATCTTCCAGTGGTGGCTCGTAATCATAGACGCAGCCCTCGAGATACGGTGGGTAGATGTTGATAGCGCCTCTATCCCTTGTGACAAAACCGTTTTCCTTCAGATTGTTGACTAGCCCATCCCAAACATACTTTCCCATTTGTTCATCAAATACGCTGATGCAAACATCTCTCACATAATCTTCTCTACACGGAAAGAGATTCCCCTCCTTCAACAGTTTCATAGCTCTTAAGACAACTCTGCCACGCCCCGACCTCTTGTATCTCTCCTTCATATCTCCCAAGTCCAAGGTAACAGACCCTGGAGTTCCATCAAATTGGTCTGGTTTCGACTCGAATTCCGGGTCTGTTTTCCTAATATCCTGAGTCAGTTTCTTTCTGTCAAGTTCAGTAATCTCTTTCAACTCTATGACTGCGAATTCTCTGTACAGGTAGAGATTCTCTGTCTCCTCGTCTTCTCTCGTTACTAAGTCCAACTCTTCCCCAGTGCGGCAAGTAGCAACCACGACTAGTTTCTTGCTCGTCTTCTTGAATCTATCAATTACATCCTCAACATCCTTACCCGCGAAATGTTGAAGGTCATCGAGAAACAGGACGACTCTCCTGTTGTTCAAGGAAGGAATTCTGATTCTTTCTTTCCACATCTCTCCAGGTCTCAGTTTGACTACTGAGAAACTCTCAAACTTCCTTATCGCCTCGTAGGATGCTCTTGTCTTTCCTATCTTCGGTTTGCCGGTGATCAGGACATATTCTCCGTTCTCAAGGAGACTCTCTATCTTCGTATCACTCTCCCGGGATATGTAGGCTCTTCTATAGCCCTGAATTCTGAAGTCTCTTGGCACAAGTTTTCTAGCTGATTTACAGAATTCCCAGATCTTTCCAAATTCATTCTCCCTTTTCCACCGACCGTAAAGGTAGTTGCTTCCTATGCCCACCGCAAGCGGCAGGAGTACAGATCCAAGGAAGAATACAAGCACCCATTTTGCACTTTGCCACAGGCTTGTCATTTCTTTTCCCTCCCCAACAACCTGTAGGACGGTTTATCAAACGAAGCACAACAATTGTCTGGCCAAGACCTGAAAAGGTGTTTGCCAGCTGAGACATGGCCGTGGACAGTCATTGAGCAACGGAATACGTGGTCTGAGTGTTCCTGGGGCAGTGACAAGAAGTTCAGGTGCATGGGAAATGACCGGTGTAGTTATCTATTCACGCCATTGTTGGGAGACCCTTCCCTGTCTTTGGGGTCAGCTGGCAGATCCGGCTTGACCGGCAAGTCCGCCGCCAGAATTCAGCACGGATGACTCGTGATGGTGAACGACGATAGTCTGAGCCGTGAGCGGATGAGGTAGCTCGTTCCAGGTCTGTCCGTCCAAGGTGCGACCATTGACCTTCTTGCGAACGCCGCCCCACTGCTTGAAGAAGAAGGGAACACTGGCATCGATGCACTGATCACGGATGCTGCGCACCCAATCCGGTTCGATAGGCCGTGCTCCGGGGCCGGATTCTCCCCCGGCGATGGTCCAGTCGATGCCCTGCAGATGCAACTGTCCCAGATCCCCGAGTAACGGTTCCAGTGACAGAAACTTGACACGTGCTCTGGTGGATGCCAAATTGGCAATGCGAAACTTGTAGGACGCGGCTTCGACGCTCACGCCCATCCAAATGTTGGGCGCCCACTCCAAACAGCTGTCCAGTCGGGCAAGACGTCGCGACCGCTTGGTCAAGATCTGAAATGTATGCCAGGACGCACGCCGCATAACATCGAAGACACCAAAGATGAAGTCATCCGGAATGTCGTCGTGAAAGAGGTCGCTCATGGAATTGACAAAGATGGTCTGGGGTTTCTTCCAGTGTAGCGGAAGTTCCAGCATCTCGGGATGAAGTGTGACCCGAAATCCATTCGTGTACTGAGGCAGACCAGTGCCCTGCAACCGATGGGTCATGCGCTCCGCGTAACAGTGCTGGCATCCGCTGCTCATCTTGGTGCATCCCGTGACTGGATTCCAAGTGGAGTTCGTCCATTCAATGCTTGATCCGAGAGCCATATCTCACCCCTAGTCCAGTATAGGTTCTGAAGATGTCCGATACAATCTTCCCAGCAGCCCTATTGTGAGATGCAAAGAAAAGGTAGTAGAGGTCAGCGTTCATTTCATTGTACATTGCAACGGGCTCAGGAACATGCTCGAACCCAGCGACTGTTTCCAGTCGCTTTTTGTAAGCTGCGACGATCTCGTTGTTACCTCCCACGGAATCCTGCAGACCGAAAAGGTTCTCCTCTGAACTGTACATGACGTCTTGCCATGAGGGGTCCCCCCAGAATGCGTTCAGCCGCCCCCTGTCAGATGCCCTGATTCTCGTTGTATCCTGTCTGTGAACATTCCGGTTGATGTCATGTATCGGGAAGTTCAGAAACAGTTCAATGGAGCCAGCGTGTCCACATTGTTCAACGACAGACCAGTCAAGATGGAGCCCGTAGGGATCGAGCACACAAAGTGCTCGCATGTATTTGGAGTAATCTACGCGAGGAATGATGGTCTTCAACGCGGAGTTACCATCCTGTTCAAGTACTTCGACGTCATCCCTGTCTGGCACGAGCCCCTTGAGGTGTTCTGTCTTGTTGTGCTCAAGATCGATGAAGATGTACCGCTCAAACTTCGGTTCTATGTTCAATGCCACTAGAGGAGAGCCAGGAACCTTACAGTCCTTCTCCTTGGACCATTGTTCGCCACAGCCCGCGAAGGCATCGATGTACCACCAGTGGAAACGCTGCTGAGCGTTCATGATCGTGGTGTAGGCCGCGCAATACTTCCGGAGGATTTCGTGTTTGGATTCCGTCCAGACTCCTACCTTGTCCATCAGTTTTCCCATGGGTTGCCCTCCTTGGCACACCAATCGAGTTATTGTTCTCTCAGAGATCCTCTTTGGTCTTGTCGCCTATTCGCTCGCATTGCCATCCGATGTACCCTTAGCCTGCGGCGGAGCTTCAGGTTCATCGGTGGGCAGATCCAGACGGAGGACACCTGGAGTGGTGCCAGGGTCAAAGACGAGTTGCTGGTATGCCTCGAGCCAGACAAGCTCCTCAAGATATGCGACCTTCTCGTCCCCTTTCTCCTCGAGCCATGCTGGACTCTTTACCAGCAATTCGTTCATGGCGGCAAGATCCTGAGGAAAGACGTGGAGGCAAACCTTGATCTCGTTGAACTTTGAGAAGACCCAGTTGTCCTCTGGACTCCATGGAACGCGGATGACATGGGCAGTGTTGCATCTCTCGATGAATAGCATCATTGGCTTCACTGCACCCTCGATCCAGACACGGTATACCGGTAGTCGCTGCCCAGCCACGCGAAGATACGCATCTGGAGTACTATGGCCAGACTTGGGAGACACAGAGTCCTCGACTAATGCTTGCAGCTCTGCGGGCAGCCACTCGACGTCTGTGTCCACAAGCAGAACGCCCGTGCTTGTTTGAAGTGGAGAGTCTGGTGCAAGAATCGACGCAAGGTCGGTCACAGTGCCGATTTTGGAGAGCCGTGTGATGGTGAATCCCATCTGCATCTTGCGTAGTCCGTTTGCGTATTCCTCGGCGATGCCGGACCATGAATCAGATTCTGATGCGATGAACCACTGCTTATCAATCACGGTGTTGACGCCGAGAGAGCGTGGGCCCTCAGCCATATCGGATAGTGCGGGCCCGGTGCTCAGCAGATCAAGATCCTCCAGCGTGTACACCTCTTTCTCCTCGTTGGCTTCATACTGCTTCAGCAAACTTGTCGTGAAACCAGTGATGACGTTTTGGCTAACGATAGCCTTCCTAATCCCTGCGCGTTTGTTCGATTCAATCATATCCTGCACGTACTTCAGCAGTCTCCTGAGCGCATCGACTGATCGATCAACTGCATGGCGCTGTTGACCAATAATCACCGCCAATTTCGTGATCTTGTCATTGTCTTTGAGTATCTTGTCGACCAAATTGTCTGCGCCCAGCAGATGCTCCAACTCACGAGACCCTCCGGCCGCCTGCTCCAGCTTCTGCACCTGATCAGCGAGCCAGTCACTCGGGTCTTGGAACAGGGCCGATTCCGGCAAAGTGAGCGCTATCGCGACAAAACCGTAAGCTAGCACCTCGTCCGTGCGTATGAAGTACGCTTTGAGCAAGGGCTGTGGTGGCTCCCACCCCCAACTCCAAGCATCGCCGCTTCCTTGTGCTGTTGCCTGAGCATAAACGTTGAGGAGCCTAGGCAAGTCGAAGACATCGTTTGGCCACGTCGCTTCGATAAGACTGGCAGGGACCAAGATAGGGGGCTCCGCCATAGCGAGGTCGATAAAACAGGCATGTGCTCCGAAGTAAAGTAAATACTTCAGCAGCCCGAAGCGGTCTGAGTATTCAGCTGGGGCTGTCGCCAGATTGTGCCTACGTGATGATCGTGGCTCCAAGCTGGATATCTTCTTGGTGACCAAGTCGGCTGCATCCCACTTCTGCTGCCTCGCTAACGACAGCAGCAGGGTGGACAAGTCCTGGAGAAGCAACCTCGCTTCTGAGACGGCTGGCTCAATGCCAGTCTTCGTTGACACATTTGGCTCGGTCAGGCGCTGAATCGCCGAGGATAAGACACTGTACCAAGATAGGCAATATTGGGTGTCTGGCGCATCAGGCCGTTGCTGCAGAGAGTCCCGGCATTGGAGCCACAATGGCGATAGACAGCGCTGGAAGACTTCTGGGTTCCCGGTCTCTACTCCCGTGTATGCGAGGCTCCTGGGCAGACTCAGGGTAAGGCTCTTCACTTCTTCGTCGAACCTTTTGGATCGATGCTCAACCAGATGTCTTGCATCGTTCACGGAGTGTACGAGGACATCCAGGACATCAGAGTAGATTTGTCTGGCTACTGTGGAGGGTTGCAGCCGCATCACGTCCTTGGCGGCATCTATGACGTATTGACTGACACTCCGGAAGTCCATGACCATACTATAGTTGTTGGACCGGATACCTTGCATGAGTTCATCGCGCAGCTCTAATGCCTCTGATCGGAGGTCGGCCACCATCTCGCGGATGTGTTCCGAGTTGTCTATCCGGAAGGCGTGACGCAAGGAGCGTGCAATGTTCCCACAGACCCAGGAACTAGGCAGAATATCCTTTCGGAATAGCAATACCGTCTCATCTGGATCGTTCACTAATGACCCTGGAAGTTGAGTGATGACTACAAGAGGATACTCGTCGCGGTCTTCGTCCCTTCCAATAGATGAAGAGTCGGTCGTAGTGGGTGTGGTTTGGCTGGTCTGCAAATGCGCGTAGGTTTGGAGGAGGGCCAGCTGCTGATATATTGCTGCTCGGTCCACATCATCGACTTGGCCGATCCTGCCTGCGGCAACCCTTACATACTTGTCCAGATTCTCGCGGTGAAAATGCTCAAACCATGGGTCTACCTTGATGTTCTTGCCCCAGTCAGAGAAGTCAGCTGTTGCTGTGTCTGCCTTTCGCTGGCGAAAGGCAGATCGAACCGTAATTCGCTGTTGCCGCGACAGAATGAATCGTCCCCATTGTTCAACAAACTTTCCAGGGTGCTGAAGCAGGTTGAGGACCTTGAATATCGAAGAGCACGATTGAATAGCTATAAGGGAGAGATATATCACGGCAGGCCAACTCGAGAATCGGCCTCCGATACAAGCAGTGACTACGACTGTCGTAATAGTTGCAACAAGTGAAAGCTGTACCTGACTTGTCATTAGCAGGACGCGTAGCCGGCCTGGGTGTCCCCTGTACATCTGACCTATCATGATACTTACAGCCAGCGGAAGTGCCGTGAGACCGACAGCCACCGTAACGATAGTCTCTAACGAGACGCTTGGTGCTATAGCATGTTGGAAAAGGTGTTGCCAAGAATGCGGCAAAACGTGCGTGTTTGCAAGATACCATAAGAACGCTACTAAGGCAGCAAATGCGACGTATGCAAGCGTACCAGCGTTGGCAGAGAATGGAGAGAGACTGTGAACTACGTACTTGACCCAGCATGAGAATCGCTCACACGTTCGTCTCGCCCTCTCACGAATGCTTTTCCAAAGCAGTGGTGCCGTCATATACCTCCAATGCTCCCTAAATCAATAGCTTTCCAGAACGCTGACCAACATCACATGGTCTCAGGTGATGAGCTCCACAGACGGGCAACAGTGACCTTGATCTTGGCTTCGTAGGTCGACACAAGAGCTTTGCAGGATTCAACCATCCGTTCCTGGTTTTCGATCTCGGATACAATCCGCTGTTGCGTGTCCAAGGGAGGCAGAGGCACCTGGTACTTGTCTCTGATGACACTCGGGTGTGCCTTGTACGTGTAATCAAAGTTGAGCCTTGCATGGGACATGGCCAAGACACAGTACAGGAAATGGCAGTTCAATGTTTGAGGTTTCAATACTCGGATATACCCGCAAACGTTGGTGACTGAATACTTGTGCTTCGGCCTGTAGAAGAATTTCCCGCCCCCATCTATTGACCATGATACCAGTTCCTCGTCAAACATGTATTTGCCGTATCTCCCAAACTCGCCGTTGTTTTGTTGAGCCGCAGAATAGACCGGGTAGTCGCCCGGATCGTTCTCCAGGGCCGTCTTTGAGATAACTTGTCCCCGTCGCAGTTCCAGAATGCGACTGTTCTCCAGGTCACGCAGCCAGACTAAGGGCCAGGAGGGGTCGATGGGGACAACAGGTTTCCAATTGGCGATGACTTGCTTGGCACCGTCGATAACTTTCTGGTAGCCTTCGATCTCTGCCACGATCTCCTTCTGCACCTCTAGCGGCGGCAGGGGGATTTGGAACTCTCGGATGATTTTCTGGGATATGTTCGGTTGTGCTCCTCCGCCAGCCAATCGAATCAGCGCCGACTTGTTACACTTGAGGATCAGGTAAAGAAAATCAGGGCGAAGCCGTTCGTCGGGTGTGATTCCACAAACAGCCTGATTGGTGGCGGCTTCAAAACGGAGGATTCCAACTTCACCCGCCGTCGCGCCATACATAGCCACGAGCACGGTGTTCGTTGGAAAGATTTTTGCAGACGAGTTCTTCAGTCCTTCTTCGGTGATGAATAGCTCAGAGTGAAACACTTCTCCTTGGGCCACCTCTCCGCTGCGTAACCACGGAATTTTCCCGCCCTCGTAATAAGCGGCGTTTCCGCTCAGCGGAGTTCCACCGGACGATGTCGAACAGACATCGCCGATTGTGACCAAGGGGAAGGTGTGATTTCTCGCTGCGCCCTCCCGATACCGCTCGCCACTGAGGTTGTAGTCGCCATTCGCGGCGATCTTCTCCTTTGACACGATCAGGCCCAGCGCGGGCTGGAAGTCAGCCACCGATTCCCCGGCGCGAAGGAGGCGCAGGTATTCGGCGATATCGGCGCGGACCTGCGGCAGGTCGTTCTTGTCAATTGCCCGCCGCTGAGCGCCAAGGCCGAAGCCGTCGTTCTCCACTTTGAAGAAAGCGATAGTGCCAGTCTTCTTCGCCAGCGTCTTGTCGAGGATCAGGATCGAGGTCTTCACGCCGGAATAGGGATTGAAGACGCCTGTCGGCAGCGAGATCACAGCGACAAGGTAGCTCTCCACCAGCAGCTTACGCAGTTGTTTGTAGGCGCCCTGGCTTTGGAAGATGATACCCTCGGGCACGATGATGCCAGCGCGACCTGTCGGGTTGAGGTGCTCGGCCATGTAGTCCACGAACAGCACTTCACTGCGCTTGGCTTGGATGGAAAAGCGGTTGTGCGGCTTGATGCCGCCCTTGGGCGACATGAAGGGCGGGTTGGCAAGGATGACATCGGCGTATTCGTTCCATTTGTCCTGCGAGGCGAGCGTGTCGTACTCGTAGATGTGTGGGTCGACGAAGCCGTGGAGGTACATATTCACCAGAGACAGGCGCACCATGTCGGGCGAGATGTCGTAGCCCCTGAAGTTCTGTGCCAGGCGCCCCTTTTCGTCGGGCGTCAGCATGCTATGACCCTTGGCGTCGGTGTTGGCTTTGAGGATGTGCTTGTAGGACGAGATCAGAAACCCGGCGGTGCCACAGGCCGGGTCAAGCACGGTCTCGGTCTTCTTCGGGTCAATGACCTCGACCATGAAATCAATGATGTGGCGCGGGGTGCGGAACTGCCCGGCGTCGCCCTGGGAGCCGAGCACGGAGAGCAGGTACTCAAAGGCATCACCCAGGCGTTCGCTGTGGTCGTAGTTGAACTCGTCGATGACCTTGAGGAACATCTTTAGCGTTTCGGGGTCCCTGTAGGGTAGATAGGCGTTCTTGAAGATGTCACGGAAGAGAGGCGGAATGCCGGGGTTCTCCGGCATCTTGGCGATGGCTTCGGCGTAGAGGTTCAGGATCTCGAAGCCGCCGAGGCCGGCATGCATCAGGTTGGCCCAGCCGTAGCGGGCAAACTGATTGGCGAAGAACTTGCGCTTGCCGCCCAACTCCTCGCTCTCGGCATCCATGTCGTCCATGAACTTGTAGATCAGCGCGATGGTGATCTGCTCGACTTGACTCTTGGGGTCAGGTACCTTGCCCACGAGGATGTCGCGAGCTGTGTCAATACGACGTTTGGTGTCGGTATCAAGCATGGGTTATCCCTTGGCTTTTAACTATGGCAAATTCGCCATAGTTAAAATCGGGATTGTTGACGCGCTCCAGTGTTCCCAAAACCTCGATGCTCAATTTCTTGGCGTTGCTCATGTTCTTCTCCTAGTTGGCGAACTGGTTCAGGGACACGTAGTCTTTGATGTAATTGGGTATGAGCGCGCGATACTTCGCCGGCACGGCTCGGAAGTCGCGGGCGGAAAAGTAGGGATTGGTGGCCAGGTCGGTGTAACTGCCGCTCTCGATGATGTGACGCACCTGGTCGCTGGTGAGGTAGGCCTTGAAGTAGGTCTTGATGGCGGGGATGGCCTCAGCCTCATCAGGCTTGATATCGGCGACGAACTTGGCGAACTCCTCTTCCAGCAATTCATCCTTGGACTTAAAGCGCGGGATGAGACCGAAGATCTTCTCTAGGATCTCACGCAGCGTCAGGCGCCGATCCACGGCGGCGGCTTTGCGCAGTTTGTCGAGGGTGTAGTACTCCTCGGGCTTGTCGAAGACCTCACGGTTGACGTAGTCGATCACGCGATCCCACTGGCCGGTCTCGACCGCTTTCGCGATGGTCTCGTTCTCGCGCACGGTGTCCTCGAATTTCTCGAAGAACATGCGGTCGATTTTCATCCCTTCGTAGCCGACGGCCTCCTCCTTGATTGAGGAGATGATGTCGGCACCGAGGTGCTCGTAGGCGCCGCCGACCACAACGGAGCGCGTGTCATCGTCATCACGGTTGCTCTTGTGCTGACGTCGGGGGAGCTTCAGCACCTCGTCGTAGTTGAAGTCCTTCTCGAAGTACTCGCAGTTGGCGAAGAAGTCGAAGAGCTTGAAAGCTGTCTTCTGCGGCTGCAAGACACCATCCTTGAGGCTATTGTCGAAGAGCTGTTCGAGGAAGTTGTGCCTGCGGGTGCCGCGCCCCTTGATCTGGATGAAGTCGGTGGGTGAGAAGATCGGACGGAACAGACCGAGGTTGAGGATGTCGGTACAGTCGTAGCCGGTGGTCATCATGCCGACCGTCACGCAGATGCGCGCTTTGCTGGTCTTGTACGAGGGCAGAAAGTTGGCCGAACCGAGCAGGTTGTTGTTGGCGAAGTTGATGGTGAATTGCTGGGCGTCGGGTATCTGTGAGGTCACCTGGACGGCGAAGTCGGACTGGTACTTGCCGGGGAACATGCGGTCGGCCATCTGATTGAGAATCTGCGCTAGCTTGCCGGCGTGGTTCTGGCTGACAGCGAAGATGATAGACTTGCCGATCTCGCCGCTGACCGGGTCACGCAGAGCGTTCTCCAGGAAGGTCTTGCAGAAGAGCTGGTTGGTGGCGTCTGCAAAGAAACGCCGTTCGAACTCGCGTTGCTTGAAGGCTTGCTGCTGATCCTCGCCGGCATCATCCGTGAACGAGACGACAAAACCCTCTTCGGAAAGAAGCTCGGTGGTGACCTCGGTGCGGGCATCCACCACCGTCGGGTTGACAAGGTAGCCCTCTTTTACGCCGTCCAGCAGGGAGTAGCGAAAGGTTGGCTGGCTGTTCTCGCAGCCGAAGGTGCGGTAGGTGTCCAGCAGCAAACGGCGTTCGGCCTCGCGCGGATCGCGGGTGCCTGGATTGGAACTGGCGAATCTGCGGAGGTAGTCACGCGGCGTGGCGGTGAGACCCAGCTTGTAGCCGATGAAATAGTCGAACACGGCGCGGGCATTGCCACCGATGGAACGGTGAGCTTCATCGGAGATGACCAGGTCGAAATCGGTCGGCGAGAAGAGCTGCTGGTACTTGTTGCCCACGAGCAGCGACTGCACCGTGGTGACCACGATTTCCGCCCGCCGCCAGTCGTCACGGTTTTCCTTGTAGATTACCGTCTGGAAATCGGCGGACAGGAGCATGGCGAAGGCCTTCTTGGCCTGGTCCTCCAGTTCAAGACGATCCACCAGGAAGAGAACGCGCCGGGTATTGCCGGAACGGAGGAAGAGTTTGATGACGGCGGCCGCAGTGAGT
>DASVKR010000138.1:0-3365 GCA_036385275.1 Candidatus Cryosericum sp.
TCGGAGGGGACACCAAGGTCCCGGTCGTCCCGGGTGGGGCGACGCATCTGGCCCAGGGGTTCTTCGACCACCGCATGGTGTCCTTCGTGGGCCGGCCGTTTCCTCTATCAGAGGCGCCCGAACACCTGTCGCGGCTCAAGTCCTGGGGACTGACGCTGCTGCGCTTCCTGGTGACGTGGGAGGCGATCGAGCACGCGGGACCGGGGCTCTACGATACCGCGTACCTGGACTACGTCGAGCAGGTCGTCCAGCTGGCAGGGGACATGGGCTTCACCGTGTTCGTCGACCCCCACCAGGACGTCTGGAGCAGGTTCACGGGGGGCGACGGGGCTCCGGGCTGGGCGCTGGAGGCGGTCGGCTTCGACATGACGCGATTTGTGGACACGTGCGCCGCCATCGTTCATCAGACGCACGGAGACCCGTTCTCAAGCGTCATCTGGCCGACCAATGCGAGTCGGCTGGCGTCCGCGACGATGTTCACGCTCTTTTTTGGGGGCAATGACTTCGCTCCACACCTTCTCGTCGAGGGCGAACCAGTCCAGGAGTACCTCCAGCGGCACTATGTGGACGCCGTTGTCCAGGTGGTGCAGCGTTTGAAGGGGATGCCCTGCGTCGTGGGCTATGACACGTTCAATGAGCCGTCACACGGGTACATCGGCTGGAAGGACCTCATGGCGCATGACAGCCTGCTGAAGGCCGACCTCATGCCGACACCTCTCGAGTCGTTCGCCCTGGGGGACGGGCTGGATCAGGAAGTGGGCGTCTGGGGCATGGGACTGGCAGGCGCACGCCTGCAAGGACACCGAAGGCTCAACACAGGACATGCCCGGGCATGGAAGGAAGGCAGGTCATGCATCTGGCGCGATCACGGAGTCTGGACGGCTGACAGCGCGGGCAACCCACAACTGCTTGCACCGAACTATTTCTCGCACGTCGGCGAACGAGACGTCGACTTCGAGCGCGACTATCTGGTCCCGTTTATACGGCGCTATGCAGACGCTGTGCGGGCGGCAGACCCCGACGCGCTGATCTTCGCCGAGGGAGAACCACAGTCTTTGCCGCCGCAGGTCAGCGAAGGATATTTTGGGTTCGTGTCCGCGCCGCACTGGTATGACGCGCTTCTACTGCTTCTGAAGCGGCCGAGTACATGGCTCGGGTACGACACTGTGCGCAACCGGATCGTCCTCGGAGCGAGGGCCGTGCGCCGCACCTTCGCCTGGCAGCTGGCGGCCATTCGCAGGGCAGGAACCGAACGCCTGCATGGACCCACGGTCATCGGTGAGATCGGCGTCCCCTATGACCTCCACGGGGGAAGGTCCTTCCGGACCGGCGACTACCGGGAACAGGAAGTGCTCATGGACCGCAGTCTCTGTGCTGTGGAAAGCTGCCTCTGCTCAGCCACGATCTGGAACTACACGGCGAGTAACACGAACGAGAGAGGTGACGGCTGGAACGGCGAAGACTTGTCCATCTGGAGTGCTGACCAGGGCCGGGATACGAGAGTCCTCGACCGTGGGGGACGGGCGCTCCGAGCCGTCGTTCGCGCGTACCCGGTCGCGACGGCCGGCGAACCCCTACAATTTTCCTTCGATATGCGCAGCAGGGTCCTGCGTCTTACCTTCCGTCACGATCCGGGCGTTACCCTGCCCACGGAGATCTTCCTGCCGCCGTCGCAGTACCCGTTCGGGTACAGGGTCTGGATGACAGATGGCACCTTTCTCAAGGACGATGAGCGCCATATGCTCACCTACCGCCACACGCTTGGACGGCCGACGCACACGATCATCATCCGGCCGAAACAGGCCCCCACCAAGCGCCAGGTTTGACACACGGCTCCCCGGTTTTCCGCTGGCGGCCCGATTGACAATTCTATGAAAGAAGGTACAAGGAGGGTACCCGAGCTTCATGGCCTACTGCAGATGCTACGGAGTGAAGCCGATAGGGCATAAGAGAAAACTCTTATACCTCCCAGACGTGGAAAGGGAATTGAAACAGGGAGGCGTGAGTATGAAGGTACTTATGCTTGAACCGGCCAAGTGTACCGGATGCAGAGCATGCATGGACGCCTGTTCGTTCGAGAAGACGGGGGTCTTCAATCCACTGGATTCCCGAGTCAACGTGATCACATTCCACGAAGACCTGACGTTTGTTCCGACGGTATGCAGCCAATGCGAAACGCCGTACTGCGAGCAGGTCTGCCCCACGGCGGCACTGGTCAAGAATACCACAACAGGCCTTGTGGACTTCCTCAAAGAGAAATGCATCGGTTGCAAGCAGTGCGTCGTGGCATGTCCCTGGGGTTCCATCAGGATCAATCATCTGGGTAAGGAGATCATCAAGTGCGACCATTGCAGCGGAGATCCTGCCTGCGTCAAGGTCTGCAAGGCCGAGGCGCTGACATATGTTGAAGTCGAGGATGTTGTCTCAAGCAAGCAGCAGGGAGTTGCACAGACGTACAGACGCATTGCAGCGGAGATGGCGAAGGGGGTGAACCCATGATCGACGGCGGCTATCAGGGCAAGATCCTGAGAGTGAATCTCACGGATCACGTCGTGAAGGAAGAAGCCTTACGGGAAGACTGGGCAAAGAGGTACATCGGCGGCAGAGGGTACGGCACGAGAATTATCGTTGATGAAGTCGACCCAAAGGTCGACCCCCTTGCCCCCGAGAACAAGGTTGTCATTGCAACGGGTCCTCTGGATGGTACAACGGCGCCATCGTCAGGCCGTGTCATGGTGATCACCAAGGGACCACTCAACGGCACGATTGCCTGCTCGAATGCCGGCGGGTATTTTGGACCGATGCTGAAGAGAACCGGATATGACATGATTATCCTGGAGGGAAAGTCCAGTGAGCCGGTGTATCTCTGGATCAACAAAGGAAAGGTTGAGTTCCGTGATGCCAAACACCTCTGGGGAAAACTCGTCAACGAGTCTGATCAGCAGATGAGAGAGGAGACACATCTCGAAGCCGAGACGATGGCGATCGGACCTGCCGGCGAGAAGATGTCAATGATCGCCAATGTCATGTTCAATGGACACAGAGCTTCGGGCAGGACAGGCGTCGGCGCCGTCGTTGGCAGCAAGAACCTCAAGGGTATTGTTGTACGAGGAAATCTGGGCGTCACCGTCGCTGATCACGACAAGTTCGCAGAAGCTGTGCGGGCGACAAGAGAGATCCTTGCACAGAATCCCGTTGCAAGTGGAGGACTTCCTCTGTATGGAACTGCAGTTCTTGTGAACATCATAAACTCCACTGGTTCAATGCCTGTGCGAAATGCTCAGGATGCATATCTTCCTGAGGCGGACAAGATAAGCGGTGAGACGCTACGGGCGCGCAACCTGGTACGCAATGAAGGTTGCTCT
>DASVKR010000139.1:0-9714 GCA_036385275.1 Candidatus Cryosericum sp.
GCCCTGCGTGAGCCGGGAACACTGAGAAAGGGAAGGGTGGATGTCGACGGCCGAGCAAGCCCCGCTGGTCCGCCTGTAAAAACGCTGATATTCTCCGCGCGCAACGGCTCGTTCGTCTATCGGGTCCTGGTCGCAGACGACACAGGGCACCGATGGACCGTTCGCCTCGAGACACTCCAGCGCAAGGAGTGGTGGCAGGAGAGCCAGACACTGGAAACGATGCTCGCCAGTCTGCTCTTGCTGTAGAAGAACCTACGTTGCAGGTGACTCTTCGATGCTCTGCAACTCCTTGAGGTGTCCGAGGACAAGCCTTGCCGTCGCGATGTTGGTGGCGAGAGGGATGTTACTGACATCACAGATCTTGAGTACAGCGTTGATGTCCGGCTCATGAGGATGTGCGGTCAGGGGGTCCCTGAGGAAGACGACTGCCTTGATTTCGTCGGAGGCGATCATCGAGCCAATCTGGAGGTCCCCACCTTTCTCTCCGGAATTCACCCTGGTGACGTGAAGGCCGGTCAATTCTTCGATGAGACCACCTGTGCTCTTCGTGGCAACCAGCTCCTCCTGAGCCAGCATCTCCTGAAAATCCCTGCACAGCGCGATCATCTCGGGCTTCTTGCGGTCGTGCGCGATCAATGCAACTTTTGTTCTCATGTGTCCATTCTACCATACAAGAGGGTGAATCAACAAGGCTGTTTTCAGGTGCCCTTCGCAGTTTGGGTTATCCACAGGACGTTGTGAATATCTGTGGAACACAATTCCGTGTAAGTCTCAACCATGCTGTTGATGAGAGGTTCTCGTTGCACAGGAGTCCACAGGCTCCTGTGGAGCCTGCGATGGCGTCAAACCCGCTGTGGACAAAGCGCCTGCATCTCGAAAAGTTATCCACAGTACCTGTGGATAGTGTCAGTACTTTCTTGACGTCGTCCGGTTCGTCCGGCGTTTCTGCTGTTCCTGGTGTCGCCAGATGTCCCAGCGCAGCCAGGCCTCGTAGGCATGCAGAAACGACAGTCGCAGAGCAGGGTTCTGAATGACCTGCACTGCCTTCTCGGCTCTCGCCTTCTGCTCCGGGGCCAGTTGAATCGTGACAGCCAGGGAATCGGGATTCGGCTTGAAAACAGAAGACGTGACCTGCGGCCGATGAATGCGGACCTCGTGAACGTTGTCGAGACCAAAGGACAGGTCCGTCACGAGCGTGCCGCCCATGTGAGCATTCAAGCGTTCTACAATGAGGGTTTTCTGCTCAGCCAGGACCTGCATGATGGACGGATTGGCACAAAGAATCGTCAACATTCCATTCTTGAACTGGACTGGATGAGAGTTACGGGCGACGTAGGCGCCGATGGTACGCTCACTCCACAGAGACTGGACCGCGGGCCAGACATCGCCCAGAGACTGGACCTTGATGCCCTTGTCGAGGCGACCGGTGCGCCGCATCTCGTCGATAACGTCTCCGATGCGCTCCATGCTGTTGTCGTGTCTTCTCACAGCCGTACGGACGTGGTCTTCAATCCGCCTCCAAGACGCGCAAAGTCGAAGGATGTGATGAAGACCTGCTCGAACCTCTCCAATAGATGTATCAGTCGATCAAGGTTCAGCGTGTCGATATCGCCTTCAAGATCGTCCAGCAGGAGCACCGGGTATTCCCCCGTGACCATCCGTATATATTCGGCACCTGCAAAGGTAAGCAGCAGTGCCACCAGCTTCGCCTCACCCAGTGACGCCGTGTCCCGCAACTGCCTTTTCGCTCGGAGCAGGACAAAATCGTCGAGGTGACACCCGGCCAAGCACGCATGTCGCGCAAGTTCCCGGTCCCGGATGGCACGGATGGAAGCGGCGGAAATGGGCCGCGGATCATAGGAAATAGACACATCCAACAGCGGTTCGAATAACCCGTCGGCAATCAGGCGCGTCATCGCCAGACCCACGGCGGCGAGAGCCGATCGCCTTTTTGCACAAATGCTGGTTGTCAGGGTAACGATCTGTTCGTCAAATAGATCCAGCAGGGACGCGTCGACGATGCCAGAACCCGACTGTCGCAGCAAGGCGTTCTTGCGCGTCATGACGGCCGAGTATGCAGAGAGTGCTTCCAGGTACGTGCGATCACACGACGCTATCAGGAGATTGATATACTGGCGTCTCACCGACGGCATGCCCTTGACCAGAAACAGCGAACTGAAGTTGAATTGGGCCACGCGAAGCCCACCGATGAGGCGGATGAATCCATGGTAGACAGCCCCGTCGATGCGAAGTTCCTTGCGCCCTTCCGTCGTGAACATGGCCTGCACCGCATGACTGACTGACCCCCCGGCGCCCGGGTCACGCGTCCTATAACTTCCGCCGACGACAAAATAGGACTCCCCGTCCCTGATAAGCTCCGCATTTGTCAACCCTAGACATGACTTTCCAGAGGCCAGAAAATGCACGGCATCGAGGAGCGTCGTTTTGCCGGCGCCGTTGCCGCCTTCAACAGCAATGATGGGTGCAGTCATGTCGATACGCTGTTCAGCCAGTGCCCTGAATCCCTGTACCCAAAGCGATTCCAGATACATTGCCCTCCGAGGGGGTGACTACTCCATCTGCTTGTGGGGCATGACAAGATACAGAAAATCTTCCTTACCCTGATCCTTGATAACCACCGGATGAACAGCACTGTTCATGTGCAATTCGGCATTCTCGGTACCGACGGAGGTAATGCCGTCCAGAAGTTTCGTCCCGAAAAACGAGACAGAAAGGCCACCGGCCTCTCCCTCATAACCTAGCTCGTCACGAGCATTGCCCTGATCCTGTGCCGATCCCTGAATAGTCAGCCGCCCTTCCTTGAACGAGAGTGTGATGACATCCGTTCCGCCAAAAACAATGGCACCGACCCGGCGCAATGCCTCCAGCAGCTCTGACTTCTTGACACTCACGGTGTATTCCCACTCGCGAGGCACGATGTCATTGTAGTTGGGAAACTCGGCGCCAATGAGGAGAGAGATAATCTGCGTATCACCGGATGAAAACAGGCACTCGTCCTCGGTAATTATAACATGAACGTCACCCGCCGGCTTGAACGATTCGAAAACCTTGGCCGGAACGATCGCCCTCAGCGGTTCACGCTTGAAGTCAAATTGGACATACCCGAGACGCCGTGAATCCGTCGCGACAAACCGAAAATAGTCTTTCGTCTGCTCAAGCAGAATTCCCTGGAATTCGAGGCGACGTTTCTCATTGTGTTCCACACAGGGAAGAACGCGGTCAATGGCGCTGGAATATTCACTCAGGCTGAACTGATACTCCCGCCCTTCCTTGATCTCCGGGATGCTTGGAAACGTATCCATCTGATAACATGCCAGATCATAGTGCGTCTTGCCAGATGATATCTGGAGTTTCTTGTCATCTCCTTCAATCATGAGTTCGCCAGACAAGGCTGATACAATATCTTTCAGAAACTTGAAGGGGACTAGAGCACGTCCGGCTTCCGTGACTTCAGCTGGTTCGGCGTTCACCAGGTATGTCGTCAGGTCAGTACTTGTTAGTTGAAGCGCCGTGCCGTCTGCAGAAAGGAGAACGGCGTCCGACGTGAAGGTCGAGCTTTTCTGCTGGATGACCTTGGCGTGCTGTGCCAGTTTCTTGCTCAAACCTTCTGCTTTTGTCGTGAGTTTCATTCTTCCTCCTTTTAGTATGAAAAGACTCTCTTACTCATAACCATCAAGATAAGGCGCTTGGTAGTGTTGGTATGTTCTGTGAAGATAGTTGTATGGCTTTCGGCGCCTGTGGACGCAGCTGTGGATAACTTGTGCGGGTTATCAACACTGTGCACATCCGGAACGTCCAGGACGATCCTCCACAGGTTATACCCCTCTCTTCAACTGCTTGACCAAGCTGTCGAGCAGTGCTCTCAGGGCGTCGTCGTTCTTCAATTCCTGCTGAATCTTCTGACATGCGTAGATGACCGTCGTGTGGTCTCGCCCGCCGAACTTTTCGCCAATGTACGGCAGAGAGGCTTCGGTCAGGTCCCGGCTCAGGTACATGGCGATCTGCCTCGGCATGGCGATGTCCTGACTGCGCCTCTTGGCCTGGAGGTCGCCAACCGAGATGTGAAAGTAGGATGAGACCGACTGCATGATGGCGTCGATCGTGATCGGCTTGTTGATAACCGGGATGATATCCTTGAGCGTCTCCTCGGTAAAGGGAAGTGTGACCTCCTCGTTGGTGAGCGAAGCTGTTGCAAGGACGCGCATGAGGGCGCCTTCGAGCTCGCGGATGTTACTCCCGATGTTCGCGGCGATGTACTCCAGCACTTCCGGGGGGACGTCAATCTTGTCCAGCTCGGCCTTCTTTTTCAGGATGGCAACCTTGGTCTCGTAGTCCGGTCGACTAATGTCGGCGATGAGACCCCACTCGAAGCGCGACGTGAGGCGTTCCTCCAGGGTGGCGATCTCCTTGGGCAGGACATCGGAGGTGATGACAATCTGCTTGTGGGCATCGTACAATGCGTTGAAGATGTGAAAGAATTCCTCCTGCGTACGTTCCTTGCCAGCCAGAAACTGGATGTCGTCGATCAGCAGGATGTCTGCCCCGCGCGTCTCTTTGTGGAAGTTCTCGATGACGGAGTTGTTGTTCCGAGCATTCTGGATAGAACTGACCACCTCGTTTGTAAACTTTTCGCCAGTCGTATAGACGATTTTCTTGCCCGGGTCCTGTGCCAGGAGATGGTGTGCGATACCCTGGAGAAGGTGAGTCTTGCCCAGCCCGACTCCACCGTAGATATAGAGAGGGTTATAGACGTTGCCCGGGTTGCCTGCAACGGCGTTGGATGCCGCGAAGGCAAGACGATTCCCTGCACCGACGACGAAGTTCTCGAAGTTATAGCGCCTGTTAAGGATCAGCGTATTGTTGTGCTGGAGCATACCGGGCTCGGTCGGGATCTCTTCCGGCGGCTGCTGCACAACTTCCACCGCGATGGTGGTCGGTTTACCCTTGATCGCGTCGATCGTCTCCTTGATGACGTCATAGTACCGGCTGACAATCCAGTCCCTCGCAAACTCGCTGGGGACGCCGATGGTGAGCGAAACGTCGTCTTCATGGAGCGTCGTCGCATTCTTGAACCACATCTCGAACGTCGGGCGCGCGAGTTGCTTGCTGAAGATGTCGAGCAGGTGCTGCCAGGAATCCGACCGTTGTTCTTCCATGCTCTGCTCCCTTTGCTCTCGCGCTAAGTGGCCACGCCCCGGCCAGAAAAAAATCAGGCCACGGCGTGGGTCGTATATATGCATACGCTGGCACAAACACCCCGTCTCTGCAACGGAACACCGGGGCGTTGCCAGGCAATGCGCATCCGTTTTGTGTGATATAGTATAGACGAAATGAAGACTAGCGGCAATCAGGAAAAGGCTCACGGATGACAATTCGCAGCAGACAAGGCAGGATCAGCAGCAGGCGCCGTCCCCGGGACGGGGGACCACTTGTCCTTATCCTTGCATTGATTCTAGCCGTTGTCGTCGGATCCAGCTTCCGCAAGGCCGGTGGGCGGAGTACGCCCGTGGTCCTGTGCTATCTCGACGCCTCGACCCGGGAACTGGTCAACAATCCTGCCGTGGCAAAACTGCCGGCACGTCGCGTGGAACAAGTGGCGGGCATCGTAGATCTCCTGCGTACGCCGCCTGCGGACCAGGGGCTTGCGACGGCTGTCCCCACCGGCTTTACTGCGCACAGAGCGACACTCCTGCCCGGCGGGATCCTCCATGTGGTCCTGGGGGCGGCACGGGATCAGTCTCCCATGGGGTTTGCCGAAGAGAATGCGCTCTACTGGCAACTTGTCAACTCTCTGCTGAGTCTGCCGGACGTCCGGTCGATCGAGCTTTCGGTCGACGGTCGTCCGGCAGGGACCTTCCTCTCCTTTGTCAAGACCCAGCGAGAAATGGGAGCCAACGAAGCCATGCTGGACAAGGGACAGCTGGTGGATCTGTATTTTGTGGCCGGTGATGGCCGCTATGTTGTTGAACGCCGCACACTCTCGACTGGGCTGACACGCTCTCAGCTGGCATTCCAGGCTACACGCGCTCTCTTGGAGGGCCCGGCGCATCCCAGCCTCGTGAATCCTCTGCCCGGCACGGATGTGCTTCGGGGCGTCACCGTCTCCGGTCGAACGGCTTCCGTCGATTTTGCGGAAAGCGTCCTCAAGCTGAACATGGGAGCACAGGAAGAAGAGCAGATCAAGAACACCCTGGTCCTCACACTCACGAGACTCGCGGGAATTAGCCGCGTCAGGTTCCTGGTAAGCGGACACAGTGTGCTGGGACTGTTTGGACATGTAGACGTGGCAGATCCACTGTTCAGGCTGGATGGACGTCTGGAAGCAGGTACGGCCCTCGCCGTCTACAGTCTGACCGAAGTCGACGGCGACAAACTCCCGGTACTGACTGTTTATCCACAGAAGCAGGCCCTCATGGGACGCAACGTCATGATCTCGAAGTCGATCGCCCAGCTGGGGAGTCCGCCCGGAGGCGACACCTCACTTGTCCCGCACGGCACCGGTGTTACCTCCATGATTCTGGAAGCCAACGCAGGAATGCTGCGCCTGTCTCTTGCCATGACTACTCTCCCCCAGGACTTGGCGGCCGAGGCGCTCATGGTCGAGCAGCTGCGGTTAACCCTTACCGAACTGCCGTCCGTCACGTCGTTGCAGATAGGGATCAACGGGTCTGTTGCTTTTCTGCCGGGAGGTTACTATATAGGCAAGCCATTCTCGCGATAGGGGGAAGACTATGACGACAGACAGGACCGAATTCCGGCTGGTGGCCGGGGTTCTGGCGGCCCCTCAGCACCTTGAGAAGCTCCAGAACCTTGGTATGAGCTCTTCACTGTTCGAAGACGGCGACCTGAAGGCTGTCTTCGATGCATTTCACTGGTACTGCTCCAACCACAAGGGGGAGGGGGGCAAGATAGACCTTCCGCTGTTCACGGCCTATCTGACCGAAGAACGTCATGTGACTCCGGCTATTGCGACGCTAGTGGACAAGTTGACTGACGCTGGTGGCGAGGGCATGACGACGCTGGTCGAGATGCTGGACCGGTTGAAAACGCGCGCAGCACGTCGGAAACTGCGTACGATCGCCGACAGCATCAACGGCTTTACCGATGCAGAGAAACAGGGGCAGCGCGTGGAAGACTTCGCTGCCGAGGTCTCCGAGCAACTGCGCCAAGTGGCGCGCCTCTCGTCCCAGAGCAGACAGGAGCCAATCCGCGACGAGTTGCTGCGGTACGTTGAAGACGTCCGCACCCGGGGCACCGGGCTTCCGTCGATCCTGGGCATGAGCATCGCCCCATATGACAACCTCAATGCGGCGATTTCAGGGCTGCGCTCCGGCTTCTATTACGCGGTCGGCGGAGCACCGAGGCGTGGGAAAACCAACCTGATGCTGCGCCTCGCTACGCTCGTTGCGCGCAACGAGAAGGTCCCGGTCCTATACTACTCTTTTGAACAGACAAAGCGCGTCCTCCTGACTCGCGTCCTGTCACAGGAATCACTCATCAACCCACTGATCCTTCTGACGGGCGACATCAGGAACAAGGTGGAGCTCGTCACCCGGTTCAACAAGGGGATCAAGGAGACCTCGGCCTACATGGACAACTTCTACCTCTTCGAGGCGGACCGTCAGGATACCATCGAACACATCCGCAGTGTCGCGTATGGCATCATGGACTCACATCACGCCAGCCACTGTGCCATCTTCATCGATTACCTACAGAAGGTGCCGACGGTCAACCCGTACGCCAGTCTGCAGAAGCAAGTCGACGAGGTGTCCGGCCTCATCGCACAACTTTCCACCGAGCTGCAGTCCCCCATCGTGGCCGTGTCATCGTTCGACAAGGACGGCTGTCGCCTCGACAGTGAGACATCCAAGGACCGCCCCACAATGTTCAATTGCACGGGCGGCGGCGACATCGAGTATGACGCGGACGTGGCGCTGATCATCGTCAAGGACTACCATGACACCGCGCAGCTTGAAGAGAAGATTGCCAATGCCGTGCGTGAAGGGGGAGTGAACCCTCACCACATTCCCCATTTTGACATTCTCAACCTGTTTATCGACAAGAACCGCGACGCCCCCGAGGGAGGCAACATCATTGTCCAGTTCCTCTTCCTGATCGAAGATAACCAGATGGTGGAGCTGGGCTACAAGGATGTCGACGAGCGCTACTCCTATGCCAAAGCCGGCAAGATCTTCGAGTGGCTGCTCGAGCGCGGATATCTCGAGGCAGTCGGCCCGGGCGAGCACTGAGACTCCCCTGTAACCTTTTCTCTGCTGTCACCGTACGCTTGGTGAACACGTAGGACAATCAACTGCGGAGAGGAGCAGGTGGATGGAAGCAGTGGCTGACCGCGAGCTCTTCGCTCAGTTGATGGCGGAGAGTGAGCGTCCTGTGTACGCCTTTCTGGCGAGCAAGGTCCGGGATCGGACAATGGCGTCAGACATAGCACAGGAGGCGTTTTTTCTGGCATACAGGCGATTTGAGTCATATGACAGAAGCCGCCCTTTTCTCCCGTGGGTCATGACGATTGCATACAACTGTCTAGTCGACTACTGGCGGAAGGCGGGACGTGAAGGGGGGGATCTGCCGGACGAGCAGTTCATGGCAGCTCCTGAACAAGACAGGGACGATGCGTGGAAACAGCAGGAGATCGTAAAGGCAATGACACGGATTTCTCCGGAAGACAGTGCGCTGCTGACGATGTTTTATGCTGAAGAGTGCTCTCTTGCGACGATCGGCGGACGACTCGGTATAGCCGAGGGAACAGCGAAAGTTCGGCTGTTCCGGGCGCGAGCCGCATTGAAGAAGCAGGTGGAAGCCCTGCATGAGCGAGGTGGTGCATGAATACACGACATCTGACAGACGAGGAAGTGGAACGTATGATTGTCAGCACACTCTCGTGTCCTCCCGGCCTTGTTCCACCGCCCGGGTTTGCCTGTGGCGTGTGGAACCGTGTCGACATGTGGGAGGCAGAGCAGGAGCGGAAGAAGGCATCACGCAGCATCCTGGCTCGTCTCATGGAAACGCGCATGAGAAATGGAGAACCAGTGGCCGTCCTTACCGCAGCGCTGCTGTTTGGTGCCCTGTTCGTTGGGCTCTTCCTGACCGGGGCCTACATGCTCGCTGCGCATTCATCAGTTGTCCTGCGGGTTGTGCAGTTCCTTGTCGGCCCCAACCTTGACGACCTTAGATCTTTGCTGATCCTGTCCACGCTTATGGCCGTGGGTGGGCTACTGCTCGGCAGTCTTGCCCTCAGTGAGCGTCTGTTCGGCCAGGACGGAGGGTCGGCTGTATGATGCAATCTGCTCCTACGATCGGCCCCAGGCGCATTCTGATCGCCGCCCTCGTTGTGATCCTGATGGTCATTGGCTCCGCGGTCGTGACGATGGTGACGCGGAACGGCGGACTCAGGGCTGTTCCGGCGTATGCAGAGGGCACAATTCTGGCACTCCCGGGTGGCTCAGCGAGTAGCATATCGGTCGTAGGCGACAACATCGAGGTCGTCGTAGGCACATCTCCCGCCGTGACTTCAGCGAGCATCGTTCTCGGCAGCGAGGGATTCCGTCGGGATTTCCGTGCGAAGACAGGTACGTACGGATTGTACTTCGACAGCGTTCCTGGCGCCCAGGCGGGGGTCAAGCGCCTGACCGTGGTGGTTCCCGAGAACGGTACGCTGATGCTGACGCTCGTCGG
>DASVKR010000140.1:0-4623 GCA_036385275.1 Candidatus Cryosericum sp.
GGGCATCGGCACCAAAACCTACGAAGACCTGAAATCCCTCATCACCCTTTAGTCGTCGTGATACGACTGCGACTCGTCACGCTCGTAGCCCTGACGGTCGTAGCCGGGGCTCTGTCGGCTGGAACCAAAGGAGCTACGGCAATACTTACCTTTGCTGCTCTGGCGAGTCTGGGAGCAGTCTATCTCGTACAAACTCGACACCCGCGGCTCAATCTCATCCGCGTTATGCTCGCACTCTCTCTCTTCTGGCCATCGTTTGCCATAGCAAGGAGAGTTATTCAGTCTTCTGCTTCCGGACAGATCCCCTTTGATACCTCGGTTGTCACGGGCACTGCCCATACGCCTTCTGTAGCACGCAGCTCCGGAGGTACGACGTTCGAGCTGTTGGTAGTGACGACAGACGGTGTGCCCATCGGCCGCCCGGTAACCGTGCAGGTACAAATGCCCGATCGACGCACTGGTCCAACATTTGGTCAACGAATACGTGTCTCGGGGAAAATCGGCACGACCAGTCCGGCTCTCAATCCTGGAGAGGAACGGCTCGGTCCACCACCACCGGCGCTATTTCTCGGACAAGACATCCAGGCTCTCCCCGGCCACTCTCTTGCGTCATGGTGGGGCCGATTGACCGGACACGCACGAGACCTCATCGAGCTCCGCGCACGGCCAATGCTGAGTTACAGAGCGTTCGGATTCCTCGAAGAACTCCTCCTTCACCGCAGACTCTTCGGAACAGTGGACCGCCATCTCTTTTCGATCACTGGTACCAGCCATCTGCTGGCCATATCCGGGCTTCACCTCTCACTGGTTTTCGCCGTAATGTCGATGCTCCTTGGTCTGATGTTCTCTGAGAGAAGTATCGGCAAGACACTGGTTCCACTGGTCGCCACCTTCGTCTACCTGGCATTCATCGATTTCCCCCTGAGTGCCGATCGAGCATTCGTGATGCTGTGCGTTTTCACGGTGACCCGCATGTTCGGCGGACACACTGGCAGACTCGCATCACTCTCCTGGGCCGCACTCATTCTCACGGTAATTGATCCTGCCTCTGTTTTCGACATTGGGCTGCAACTGTCGCTTGTCTCGGTCGCGGGTTTGTGCTTCATCGGCGAACCTCTAGCCCATCTCGTTCGAGCCCGTGGCCGTCTTGCCCGGGGACTCCTCTCATCACTCTGTTCGACGACTGGAGCGTCTCTGCCCACAGCGGCCCTTGCCGCGTCGACATTCCATGTCCTTGCTCCGATCGCCCTTCTGGCAAATATTGTGGCTATTCCCGGGGTCTCCCTGCTGCTGATAGGCCTCCTGGCATGGTCGGTGCTCCTCCTTGCGATTCCGTCACTCGCGGTATTGCTGGCACCCATCCTCAACGGCGGCTCGACTATCCTGTTTGGCTGTCTTGAGCTGCTCGGGAGCCTCCCCGGGTCACATCGTAACGTTCCTGCACCTTCACCATTCCTGCTCCTTTCCCTGGGGATTCTGTTCGGGGTCGTCATCCTCACCGTCGACAACCGGCCAAGACTCAGTCAGCCACACCACACTGGAATCCCTTTAGCTGCGGCAGGCATGCTCGTCTTGCTCGTATGGGCGTTCGGCACGGTCCCTTCTGACACGCGTGTGACCTTCCCTGTCGTCGATCAGGGCAACGTTATCCTTGTCCGCAGCCGGGGCATTGGCACATGGCTCTGTCTGTTCGACACTGACGCCAAAGCTGCGGGCCGGGCGGCCCGTACCCTAGCAGCGCTTGGCGTGAACACGCTGGATGTCGTGGTGGTCGCAGGGTCTCCTGCAGATCTCCCCGACCAGCTTGATACATTATTCGGACTCCTCACCCCGAGCCACGTGTACCTTCCCTCCCAATATGCCCGTATCCCCATTCCTGGACTCGACACTCGCTTCCAATCGACTATTGCCTCGCTCGACACCGGTAAAATGGTCTCTGTCGACGCGAGTAGTGCAACCATCCAAGCAGGAAACGCCAGTCAGTCTGGCCCCTCGTTGGCGCTCGTCACAGCCGCTCTTGTTGGGACGGTGAGCCCCACGCTGTCGCTTCCACCCAAGTTTCCCGGATTCGCATATGATACTTCTACTGGGATGGTTCAGGTTCTCACGACAGATTCAGCATGGAACCTTTCTCTCAAACAGACGGGCTGTATCTCTGTGTTCACTCGTGGCTCACGCTGCTGGGTTGCGCCCGACCCGAGACGTTGATACAATGAGCATATGACGAATCGAGTAGTGCTTGTCGATGGGAGTTCAATTCTGTACCGGGCTTTTTTTGCCATGCCGCATCTCAGCACCGCCACCGGCGTCCCTACCGGAGCGATTCTGGGAACCACGACGATGCTGCTGACCATCATCGAGGAACTTCAACCACAGTACATGGGTGTCTTCTTTGACCGCAAGGCAGCGACCTATCGCCACGAGATGTTCGAAGAGTACAAGGCCAATCGAGAGGCCATGCCCGACGAACTCGTCAGCCAGCTCGTCAACCTCAAACAACTCGTCCGTTCCCTGGGGATCGTCACGCGCGAAAAGGATGGGTTCGAAGCAGACGATTTCATCGGTATCTACAGCAAGGTTGCCAGCCAGGCTGGGGTCCCCTGCATCATCTATTCCGGAGACAACGACCTGCTCCAGTTGACAGACGGCAACACGTCAGTACGCATTACAGTCAAGGGAGTGAAGGAGATCAGAGAATATACTCCTGCGGCAATTCTCGAGGAGTTCGGTCTCGCAGCCCCCCAACTGATCGACGTGAAAGCACTCAAGGGGGATTCGTCCGACAACATCCCCGGGGTACGCGGCATCGGTGAGAAAACCGCCCTGAAACTGGTTCAGGAGTTTGGTTCAGTACAGGCATTACTCGAGAACGGCGGCCCCGAACGCTACAGGACCCTGCTTGCCGAGAACAGGGATCTCATCCTGCGCAACCGTGAGCTGGTCACGATCCAGATGAACCTGGACGAACCGACCAGGATCGCTGACCTGGACCGCAGCACCCCCGATGCCGAACTGAGTGCCCAGCTGTTCCAGACGCTGTCTTTTGTGGCGCTGAGCCGGCGTGCATCGAAGGTCCTCGGCATGCCATCGCTCGCTGTAGCGCCAATACCAATACCTGTCTATCGCGACGACCTTTTCGGCTCCAGCGTTCGCCCCGCAGCGGTCACATCGGTTCCTCCACAAGCCACGAACGCAGTCTTCGATGACCGAACGGCCCTGGCTGTCGTGCCTGATGTCGAAGGACAGGGGTTCACGATGGCCCGTCGAACGAAGGACGAGGCTTCGTCGACGCATATCGACGCCATGTTCGGCTCGCCTGCCGATGCCCTGCATTCGGCCGGTCCATCCATGACCTACGTCTACGATTACAAGAAACTCTGTCACACCCTGGCACCGTTTGGCCTGAGCGCTCCTGCCCCTATCCGTGACATCATGCTTGCGCAGTACCTGCTGGATCCTGACCAGAAAGCCTGGGGTCTTGACCGCATCGGTGACGCATGGGGACTGGCTGGAGACACCTCGACTGCCGAGGGATTGGCCGACCTTGTCTATCATGTCTCCTACCCCATCGACGCGGCGCTCGAGGAATCGCATCTTACGAGTACCCTGAACGAAATGGAGATTCCGTTTGCAGCGGTGCTCGCAGACATGGAGATGGCAGGCATACGCACGGATACTGCTTACCTGCGAACCTTCGGGGCAAAGCTCGGCATTCGTATTGCTGAACTGGAGCGCCAGGTGTACGAGCTCGTCGGCACGCACGACTACAGCCTTCAGTCTCCAAAACAGCTGGGCACACTCCTCTTCGACGTGCTGGGACTTGCTCCGACCAAGAAAACCAAGACAGGCCTGAGCACCGACGTCGAATCCCTGGAAGCAATCCAGAAGGAACACCCGGCGATTCCGCTTATCCTGGAACTCCGTCAGTTGACCAAGATCAAGGGAACCTATACGGATTCGCTGGTGCGATATGCCGCGCCGGACGGGAAGATTCACCCCACCTTCCTCCAGACCGGCACGTCGACGGGACGTATCAGCTGCATCGACCCCAACCTGCAGAACATCCCAGCCAGAACCGAGGTCGGACGCGAAATAAGACAGGCGTTCATACCCAGTCACGACGGCTGGGTCCTTGTCTCGGCGGACTACTCCCAGATCGACCTGAGGATGCTTGCACATCTTTCTGCGGACCAAAACCTCTGCCATGCATTTGCCGAGGGAGAGGACATCCACCTTCACACGGCTTCGCAGGTCTTCGACGTTCCAGAATCATCCGTGACTCCCGAGATGCGCAAGCGCGCCAAGACCATCAACTTCGGCATCATCTACGGCATCTCACCATACGGTCTCTCACGGCAGCTCGGCATCGGTGGCGAAGAGGCTCGCCAATACATCGAACGCTACCTGGAGCGGTTTCCCGGCATCCGGGACTACCGTGACCGGGTCGTCGAGGCAGCCCAACGCGATGGCTACGTGAAAACAATTCTTGGACACCTGCGGAGAGTCCCGCACATCAACAGTCGCAATAACGTGGAGCGGCAGGAAGCCATTCGACAGGGGTTCAACGCCGTCGTCCAAGGAAGCTCCGCCGACGTCATCAAGATGGCCATGATACGCCTGAGC
>DASVKR010000141.1:0-3581 GCA_036385275.1 Candidatus Cryosericum sp.
CGAGACGGAGATTGGGCGGGAATACATCGACACGCCCGAGATCAGCTATGAGACGATGGCACTTTGGATCACTGTCCCTGACGCTATGCTCGAGACGCTCAAGGAAGGCGGCTACGACATCGCAGGGAGCCTGCACGCAGCTGAGCACCTGCTCATCGCCCTGATGCCGATCGTCGTGCTGTGCGACCAGCGTGACTTGGGTGGCATCTCGACGATACTCCACCGGGATACGTTGAAACCCAGCATCTTCGTGTATGATGGGCACATCGGAGGCGTCGGCCTCACCGAATCGGCGTACGGACGCTTCCGCGATGTCGTAAGCCTTGCACTGGGCAGAGTGACCGAGTGCCCCTGCAAGGATGGCTGTCCAAGCTGCGTATACTCGCCCAAGTGTGGCAACAACAACAAGCCGCTGGACAAGAACGGTGCACGTGTTCTACTCGGGCTCCTGCTCCATAGACTCGACATGACCACTGGAGGTGGCGAATGAACGAAGACGGAATAGTTGCTCTTCTCAAGGATGCACTACAGCTGGAAATCGAAGGATGGCTGTTCTACCGCGACGCAACCGGCACCCTGCCCGAAGGGGCGGTGCGTGACGTTTTTGTCGCCGAAATTGAACAAAGAGGGTAGCAACAATGTTAGAAAGTTATTCATGGTTTGATGATGAAAATATAAAAGTAGGATTTACCGAGAAAGACAGAAAATTTGTTGACGAGACATCTGTTGCATTAAAAGAGGCAATCAAACTCTTCTCGGAATATTTTCCTTTGGAAAAGAGTTTTCCACAGATCAGAGCAATATTGGTACCGGATAGGAAGGAATATGACCATCTTGTTAAAGAATTGCTTAAAGTCGATATAGAGAGACCTACGGAACCAAATAGGGTAGCCCAGCCCCAACGCACAGATCTCGTTCTTCTTGCTCCTTCCGCATATTCAACAGATTCAATCTATGAGTATTCTGCCAAGGAATACAAAAGGCTCATCTTCCATGAGACAACTCATATGTTTGAAGAATACCTTTCACCAAATATAGAAGCATCACCCCGATGGTGGGGCGAAGGGCTTGCTGTTTATCTTTCAGAACAATGGAAATATGAGGATGACTTCAGAGCACCTGTTTTAGAAGGACTTAGAAATAAGAACATTCCTAAAATCAAGGAGATTCAAAAGGATGTAAAACTTTCCTATCAATGGGGTTGGACTATTGTGAAATATATAGACTACTGCTACGGACGGAAGACGATACTCAATATTGTCGCAAACTGTGTTGACGGTGATGTGTTTAAGATGATTGGAGAGACAATCAGGAGTTTTGAAAGGGGATGGAAAAAATATCTACAGAAAGAATCCTTAACTTCGGCTGACAGTGTGTTTGCGGGAAGCTGAGCTTCGCCCAAATCCATCTTCGCGGACTTCACAAACATCGGAACTGTTAGGCGAAATTGCCCGTTTAGGAAGGGCGGATATACAATCTAAGTGCAACAAGCTGAACTGAAAAAGGAAGCCCATCGAGACAGACTCTGCTTGGGCTCTTGCTCGACAGACTCGACATGACCACTGGAGGTGGCGAATGAACGAAGACGGAATGGTTGCTCTTCTCAAGGATGCAGTGCAGCTCGAGATCGAAGGATGGCTGTTCTACCGCGGCGTAACCTGCACCCTGCCGGAAGGCGCGGTGCGTGACGTTTTCGTTTATCTGACCGAGCAAGAGGAGAAACACCGGCAGTACCTCAACAAGAAACTGGACGACGTGCAGGCGGGCAGCATGCTGGGCATCACTGGACTCGGAGCACTGAACGAGACGACTCACGATGAAGTCCTGGCCGACGCCGTGCGCAGCGCAACAGATCTCTCGCAGCACGAAGCCTCGGCGATTCACACGGGCATGCTGCTTGAGCGCAATTCATGGGAATTCTATCATGCAGCGGCCGAAAAAGCCACCCAACCCGATGAGGTTTCACTCTACAAGCAGCTGGAAGAATGGGAGAAGCTCCACCTTCATCTTCTCGAGAAGGCATACGACCTCCTCAAAGAGCGCATCTGGGCAGAGAACCGGTTCGCACCGTTCTAGAGAGCAGCGTCCTCCCTGAACCCCAGACACTTGCCCGCGATGATGTGAACGTGCAGATGTGACACGGTCTGTCCACCTTCGGCGCCTGAATTGATGATGACACGGTACCCTGCTTCAAGGTGATACTTGACCGCGATCAGCCGGACAACCTCGAAGAGATGAACGATCAGCCCATTGTCCTCTGTGCCGAGAGCATCGATGCGAGCGATGTGCTTGCGGGGGATTACGAGCAGATGTACGGGCGCCTTCGGGAACCGGTCCTTGATGACGAAGACCGTCTCATCCTCGTAGATATATTCGGCCGGCGCTTCGTGCCGGCCGACACGGCAGAAGACGCAGTCCTGTTCGTTCGCGCTCATCATGCGGCTACGCTCCCGGAAAGGACAACCCGGTCGCCGTCGAAGTGACAGCCCTCGACGCGAACGACGACAAAGCTGTCGCGTGCAAGCATTTCGTTCCCCTGCGCTCGTCCCTCTGTCCAGAGGTAGTGCTCTGAATACCCTTCAACCTCCCCGGGGAAGGACTTCTCCGATACGATCGTCACGTCCCGACCGATGAATCGACGGGCAAATGCCATACCTGTCTGCTCCGCGGCCTCAAGCACACGGTGCAGCCGCTCCTTCGCAACTCCCACGGAGACCTGATGGTCCTCACGCGCCGCAGGGGTGAAGGGACGAGGTGAATACGGGAAGACATGGACCTTGGCAAACGCCGCAAGCCGAATGACGTCCAGAGTGGCCTGCAGGTCCTGCTCGGTCTCACCGGGGAACCCGACGATGACGTCCGTCGTCAGGGCAAACGACGGGTCGACCGCCCGCAGGCGTTGCACACTGCCGAGCAGGTCCTTCGACGTGTACGGTCGACGCATGCGCCTCAGGACTGCGTCACTCCCGCTCTGCAGGGGAAGATGCAGCTGGGGACACAGCCCGGCATGGTTCGCAAACTGACTGACCAGTGCTTCCGTGATCGCATCCGGGTTCAGCGAGCTGATGCGTACACGAGTCAGAAGGCCTGCAGTCTCAAGCGCTCCCAGCATGCTGTCCAGCAGGACGGGCAGCATGTCCGGCGTCTGCTCACGAACATGTTCTTCCATTGCAAGTGGCGTCCTCCCGTACCTGCCTATCTCCGTCCCGGTCAGCACGACTTCCTTGACGCCTGCCGTCGCCAGTCCCATGACTTCATCCACTGCCACGTCGATCGGCTTGGATTCCAGACGCGAGCCACGCACAAGCGGTACCACACAGTAGGTGCACATGTTGTCGCAGCCCTCCTGAACGCGTACATCCACGCGGTTGCGGGCGCCCGCTCTCTGAATGCACCTGTCGACCCATCGCGCAACCGTCTGGACTGCGCCATCTGAGCCAACGACAAGCCTCGCCACTTCCGCTCGATCACTCATGGCAACGACGGTGACGCCGACAGGAGCTTGCGTACGCGTCAGGTTCAGCAGTGCTGCCCCGCATCCGGTAAGATACACGGGGGCACCCGGTCGTTCGCGCAGGGCA
>DASVKR010000142.1:0-2443 GCA_036385275.1 Candidatus Cryosericum sp.
CTCTGAGAAGTTCGGGAGGTGGGCGAACAAGATCATGATTCAGTTCGAACTGCCCGCGGACCTGACGGACGATGGACGTCCCTCCGTCATCTCCAAGACGTACACCCTCAGCCTCAACGACAAGGCCAGCCTGAAGAAAGATCTGGAATCGTGGCTTGGCCGTCCTGTCACGGCCGACGAAAAACGCGATGGGTTCGCCCTTGGTTCCATGCTGGGCGCCGCCTGTCTGCTTTCGATCCTCCACGGCGAGAACGCCGAGAAGGCATACGCGTACATAGCCGGCGTGGTGAGTGTCCCCGAGGGGATGGTCGTCCCCGACGCTGTCAACCCTGTGGTCCTGTACGATATCGACAATGGCGAAGACGCGGTCTACGCCAAGTTGTCCGACTGGGTCAAGAATCTCATCCAGCAGAGCAGGGAATTCAAGGGAGATAAAGAGCCGGCCAAGACGCCAGCCGGCGAGTAAGAGCCCGTGCTGGACAGGAGTCATGTGAGATGCATACGGGTAAATTCGTAACGGCGATCAACTGTATGGATGGGAGAGTTCAGGAACCTGTCATTGCGTGGATGAAAAACGAGTACACAGCACAATTCGTGGACCTGATTACCGAGGCCGGTCCAAACAGAATTCTCTCAGCTAACAGCGACCAGGGCACCATCGACTCCATCAAGAGCAGGATCGAAATATCGGTGAAGAACCATGGTTCGAACGTCATTGCGATTGTGGGGCACTACGACTGCGCAGGCAACCCGAACGGAAAAGAGATCCAACTGAACGACATCCTCGCAGCAAGAGAACTTGTGAAATCCTGGTATCCCGAATGCACAGTCCTGGGCTTGTGGGTCAACGATCACTGGAACGTCACCAGAGTGGACTGACGCAGAATACGCGGTTGCCCCATTGTCCTCTCGCAATACGCTGCTCCACTTAGCCGGGCGATGTACCACCCCTGGTTCCTTTACCAGCTGACCCCAAAGGCTAGCCGATAATCAGGTCCTCAAGAGACCGCTTCGGGACGTGATGGGTTTCTTCGGCATCTCTCCAGTATTTGATGTCTCCATCCGCAGGGACACGCTCAATGACAACGTGTTCCTTTGGCTTGCCGAGTGCCAGGACGAACACGATTTCATATGTGTCGGGGATATTGAGCGCCTGTTTGAGACTGGGCTTGTTGACTGAAGCAATGATACAGCCACCAAGGCCTCGTTCTGTCGCTCCAAGGAGAATGCTCTGCGAGCAGATGCCGGCGTCCCAGTTGAAATTCGCAGAGATCTCCTTGTCTGCAAGCATGACGATATATGCTGAAGGGCGCTCTCCAACAGACGGTCCGTTCCAATCCTTGAGGTAAGCAGCCCAGGCAAGGTTCGGGAATATCAGTGCATTCTTCTCTTTGGTGCAAGAAAGCATGTACCGTAGAGGTTGTTTGTTCGAGGCAGAAGCGGACAATCTTGCAAGGTCGACAAGCTCCTTCAGCGTCTGGCCGTCTACCTCAGCATCTTCGTAGAACCTGCGGTAACTCCTGTTCTTCAAAACTAAATCTCTTATCATGGCAGCCTCCTGTCAATCGTCTGTTTTTGCTTATGAGTTAGTTGGAACCTGTTTGTTCCGTACGTCGCGGGCAACCTCATTGTACACGTTTCTGCGAAATGACGCCATGTGCGGGGTGGTGGTCGTGAGCGCCAATCCAAATTTCAACTGTGAAGTTCACCTGTTGTTTCTCACGTGATACAGCATACACTGATTCATCGTTGACTGACAAGTCAATCAAAGGGGGTCTTGCTGATGGCACCTCGCAGTGAAGAAGCAAATGTACAGATCAAGGATGATAGACAGAAGCAGATCCTCTCTTCTGCCCTGAAAGTCTTCATACACAAAGGCTTCGCAGCGACAAAAATGAGCGACATCGCGACGGAAGCAGGGATCAGCTATGGGCTCATGTATCACTACTTCCAGTCGAAGGATGAGATCTATGCCGAGCTGGTCAAGAACGCAGTTGATTCCTCGAGATGCATGATTGAGCAAGTGAAAGCAGACGATAGGGAGCCGATCGATAAGATGAGGGCCCTGGTGGTGCAAATCTTCAAAAGTGTCGGGCAGCACCAATCGGCAGGATACTATTTTGTCCTCATGATGGAGGCCATGACGAGCGGCGCGTACCCTGTTCTTGGAATCGAGCATCCGCATGGTCCAGGGAGACCCTTCGAGATGCTGGTTCGCGTGATCGAACAAGGACAGCACAAAGGCCAGATAGCGCAAGGAGATCCTGCGCAGCTTGTCTATACGTTCTTTTCAGCAATCCTTGGCCTCGCTTCACTGAAAGTCTCCGGAACCATAGAAACAATGCCTGACCCCGAAATACTCATGCGAATATTCCAGCCTGCATCACAGACGACAACTCGACATTGAGGTGGTACCGTGCGTAATCTGTTCAAAATATACCGG
>DASVKR010000143.1:0-3664 GCA_036385275.1 Candidatus Cryosericum sp.
TCGCCGGCCCAGGTCCGTTATGACGCGTCCCTGCGATGTCCGCGCGATGAAATTCAACTGCACCAGATACGGCTCGATGACGACGGATACCGTCTCGGGGTCTTCACTGATCGCAGAAGCCAGGCTGTCGAGCCCCACAGGGCCGCCTCTGAACTTTTCATCGATAGCCCCAAGGAGCCGCCGATCGATGTCCAGCAGGCCATACTTGTCGATGTTGAGCCGTGAGAAAGCCTCGTCGACCAGCTTGACATCGACGACGGGGCCCCCCGCGAATGCCAGGTAGTCCCTGATGCGTTTCAGGTTCCGAAGTGCTATGCGAGGAATGCCGCGTGAGCGACCAGCAATGCGTCTGGCAGCAGCCGGCTCCACAACCGTCTCAAGGCGGCAGGCGGCATTGGAGATGATCTGGGACAGTTCCTCTTCGTTGTATGGATCCATGCGCATGATGATGCCAAACCTCTCACGAAGAGGGGCGGACAACATGCCGAACCGGGTGGTCGCTCCGATGAGAGTGAACGGTTTGACGGGTATCGTCAGTATCTTGGCGCTTGGCCCTTTCCCGAGAATGATGGGCAGTTGAAAATCCTCCATGACAGAATACAGAGACTCTTCCACCGCGGGCGGCAGACGATGAATCTCGTCGATGAACAGCACATCCCGCTCCCTGAGCGATACCAGAATGCTGGCAAGATCACCTGCCCGCGTGAGTGCCGGTCCGCTCGTGTACTTGAACCGCACATCAAGTTCCACGGCAATGATCTGTGCGAGTGTTGTCTTGCCCAGACCAGGAGGGCCGTAGAGCAGGCAGTGGTCCAAAGGCTCTTTGCGGCTGAGTGCGGCCTTGATGAAAATGTCCAAGTTGTTCCGCAGCTGCTCCTGTCCTATGAAATCCTCAAGACGTCGTGGCCGCAACGTCGAACCCACCGCGTCACCCTCGGGCTTCCCCGACGACAGTGGGGCTTGAGCAACGGGTGCTTTCCGACGTACACGCTTCTCCTCGCCGGCAGCCATACCCTATTTCCTCGAAAGATGCTGCAAGGCATCACTCACGAGTTCCTCGGCCGAACGGTCCTTCGTCGCGCCAAGCTCCCGGAGAGACCCACTGATCTCTCGTTGTGAGTATCCGAGAGACCGGAGCGCCATCTCCACCTCGGCCAGCACGGAGGATTCTGTTCCTGTCATGCCCTCTGCAGACAGAAGTTCAGCGTACTTGCGGTTGACGATCGGGCGCAACTCGATGAGGATACGCTCGGCATTTTTCTTCCCTATGCCGGGCGCAGAAGTGAGGAGCCCAACATTCTGTTCCCGCACTGCTTCGATGAGGCGAGACGCAGGTGCAGCACGCAGAAGGCTCAGGGCAGTCTTGGCGCCAACGCCCGGAACATGCTCGACGAGGTCGGCGAACACTTCATAGTCCAGTGGTTCGACAAAACCGTAGAGCTCCTGCCGGTCTTCCTTGACGACATGGTATGTCCGCAATTCGACCTCTTCCCCAACCTCGAACATGACGGGGTCCACCACTCTTACCTCATACCCGATGTCGCCGACAAGAACGATAATGGCAGAATCCAATCTGCGATATACGGTCCCCCTAATCAGAGCAATCATCGGTCTCCTCCGCCAGAACTGCCTCGCGATAGGCCCCCGTGAACGTATGGCAGAGAGCGATAGCAATAGCATCTGCTGTATCATCAGGCGTAATATGCTCCTCGACACCAAGAATCTGGCGCACAGCAAGCTCCACGTTCTTCTTGCTCTCCATGCCATATGATGAGACGGCCTGCTTCACTTGCTGAGGGGTATACTCGAACGCAGGAACGTGACATGTGCCGATGGCAAGGACGATGACTCCGCGCGCCTCACTGACCTTCATGACCGTTCGGGCGTTTCGAAAGAAGAACAGAGACTCGAGTGCCACTGCATCCGGCTTGTACCTGCGGACGAGTCGGCGGACGCTGTCATAGATGTACTTGAGCCTGTCCGGATATGGTGTACCAGGATGGGTCTCCAGGCACCCATAGTCAAGAAGGGCTACGGTGTCGCCGTCTGACAAGACGACACCGTAGCCAATACGTGCCAGTCCGGGATCGATTCCCAGAGTAAGCATACAGTCTCTAGCTTTCCTGCTCCAGCAGCTTGATGATCTCGTCGCTCATTTCATAGTTGGAGAAGTAGTCGCTGACGTCATCGTGTTCGTCCAGCGCTTCCTCGAGCCGCGCGATTTTTCGTGCATCGTCAATGGCGACGGCAACAAGGGTCTTGGGAATCATGGTGAGAGATGCCGACTTCACGACAATCCCGGCAGCCTCGAGAGCCTGGCGCACCTTATAGACATCCTCAGGTCCGGAGACGACGGTCGTTGTCTCCTCGTCCTGCTTGAGGTCCTCTGCGCCGCTGTCCACTGCAATCATGAACAGATCGTCGTATCCCTTGTCAGCCGGATCGATTTCCAGCGAACCCTTCCGCTCGAAGCCCCAACTGACAGATCCATTCTCCCCCATAGCACCACCGTGCTGAGAGAGGATCCTTCTGATTTCCGACGTCGTGCGGTTCTTGTTGTCAGTTGAGGCCTGGATGATGAATGCGGTGCCATTGGGGCCATAACCTTCGTACGTGGTCTCCTCATAGCTGACGCCTTCCATCTCTCCAGTTCCGCGCATGATTGCCTTCTTGACATTGTCATTAGGCATACCTGCTGACTTGGCCTTTTCTACGGCCGCCCTCAACCGCGTGTTCGTGTCGGTGCTCCCGCCGCCTGCCTTCGCCGCGATAATGATCTCACGAGTAATCTTGGTGAAAGCACGACCACGCTTGGCATCTTCTACGCCCTTCTTGGCCTGAATATTGTGCCACTTGGAATGCCCAGACATCTAGACCTCCTGATTTGAGCTCTGTTCTACTAATCGCAGAAAATGTTCATGTACCCTCGTATCGCTTCCAAGCTCCGGATGGAACGAAGAAGCTAGGAGCCTTCCCTGCTGCACATAGACCGGCCCCTGTGCTACCTTTGCCAGTACCTCTACAGAAGGTCCTGTCCGGACGATCACCGGCGCCCGAATGAACAGCGCATGCAATGGTGCGTCCAGCCCCTGGACTTCCAGATCTTCCTCACTCGACTCTTTCTGACGTCCAAATGCATTCCGCTGAACAGTCACATCCAGAAGTCCCAGGTGAGGCTGTGCCTGAATTCCCTCAATATCCCGGGCCAAAACGATCATTCCTGCGCACGTGCCATAGATCGCCAGTCTGCCAGCGTTGAAGCGGTCGACGATAGCTCGATCCACTCCGTACTTGACCATGAGCTTCCCCATGGTCGTACTCTCGCCTCCCGGGATGATCAGCCCATCTACCAAATCAACTTCCTCGGGAAGACGGACAAGACGAACCTCCACGCCGAGGAACCGCACCATGTTAGTGTGTTCTCGAAAGTCGCCCTGAAGAGCGAGGACGCCGATGACCACGTCTAGTTATCCCTCACCTGCATTTTGTCCAGCTCGACAAGCGTGCGTGCGTCTATGCCCGGCATACCTTCCTTCAAGCCCTTGCTTACCTCGAAGAGCACCTTGGGATCTTCCCAGTAAGTCGTTGCCGCCACGATGGCTTTTGCTCTCGGAAGCGGATCCGAACTCTTAAAAATGCCAGAACCCACAAAAACACCATCGGC
>DASVKR010000144.1:0-32754 GCA_036385275.1 Candidatus Cryosericum sp.
TTACTTCAACTTATGGTAGGCTCTGAAGGTACGCTCGGGATCATTACAAAGGTCATCGTCAATCTCATGCCTACCCCAAATGCGACAGTCGATTTGCTGGTCCCATTTGGCAGTTTTGATGATGCGGTAAAAGCATCGAGCAACGTCATACGAACCACCAAGGTATATCCCGTAGCAATGGAGTTTATGGACATCTTCTCCGTAAGGGCTACTACGGAACATCTTAACCTTCCACCGCTTCCAGCCCAGGATAAGGCTGAAGCCTACCTGTTGTTCACCTTGGAAGGCAGGGACCAGGATGAACTGGATGAACTTGCTGAAAAGGCGGGCACCGCATGTCTTGAGATGGGTGCACTCGATGTTTTCGTGGCCTCTACAAGAACTGAATCTGAGAAAGTGTGGAACGTAAGGACAAACTTGGGTAGCGTGATACTCGAGGAGTACCCCCATATGTTGGCAGGCGATGTTGTTGTCCCTCGTTCAGAGAGCGCAAATCTCATAGCAAGAACCAGAGAGATCATGAAGGAGAAATACCCGGATCTTCAGTTGGTGTTCTTTGGCCATATTGGTGACGGGAACATCCATCCATCGCTTATAGATATGGGGAACCGGACAGACGAGGAATATATCGAGTACGTAGAAAAAGCTTATGGAGACATTTGTCTCCTTGCGTCTCAGATGGGTGGTACGGTTTCTGGTGAGCATGGCATAGGGCTGGGAAAGAAGGAGGTGCTACGACAAAGCCTAGGTGTCTACCCACTATCCCTCATGAGAGGGATCAAGAAGGTCTTCGATCCAAACGGTATCCTCAATCCGGACAAGATCTTTGATCTTGAGCTATGAATGCTGATTTGACAACTGCAGGATATCTCAGATTCCTCAAACGGAGGGGAAAATGGACGGGAAAACAAGCAAAGTAGTAAGCTAGGGAGGACTCTGGCTGGTTTTTGAGGTTGCTGCCCTGTGGTTCACCACCCATGTGGGAGGCGGTTTTGCACTGGGTACCCAGGAAGTGCAGTATTTCGTGAGATTTGGCAGTAGTGCTTTCTATTTTCCGCTTATTACTATGGGCATTCTGGCCACTGTCTTCTACTTCTCTTGGGAATTCCAACGACTCTATCACACTCCTGACTATGTGTCGTTTATTAGAACATTGTTTGCGCCTGCGGGTTCCCTATTCATGACCTTGTATGATATCGCTTTTTCGATTACCGTCGTATTAGCGGCATGAGCGCGGTCGACAAGCGTGTTGATGTTCTTCAGCACCAGGTCTCCCCGGTAGACGGGCGTCGACTTCTCAAACAAGTCACGTTGCACGTCGATGATCAGCAATGCCGTATTCGTACCGAGTTCTTCCACGTCACACCTCCTACATATCGTAACACGTTCCTCTTCCTGGGTCATCAGACTCTTGATTTACACGTCATGCTGTGTACAATGTCTGCAGGAGGTCCACAAGATGAGTATCGTCGTTCACACGATTCATGGAAGACAGTATGCGTATGTCTCTCGACGCGAGGGCAAGCGCATGATCCAGACCTACCTTGGTCCTATGAGCAGGCCGGACGTTCAGGCTGCTGTCGACGGCTTGTTCGAAGAGAAGGGGATCCCTGAGCGCCTGCGCCGTCTGTTTTGGGACACAGATCCCGAATCGCTGGATCTCTCCCGGCATGCGACCGCCATCATTGAACGCGTCCTCGAGATGGGAGACCTGCAGGACGTGCGATGGCTGCAGCATCGTTATACCGGCACCACGATCGCGCAGGTCCTGACGCTTTCGAGAGGGCTGTCACCACGCTCGCGGGTATTCTGGAACCTGTGGTTCGGCAGGGAGGTGCCCTGTGCATCCTGAGTGCTTGCAGCCCGAAGCGGCGCATCTTCTGCCCGTCGTTGCCTCCGCCCTCCAGCCGTATAGCTCTGTGCTGGCAGGCGGTACAGCTCTTGCATTACATGTCGGTCACCGCGTGTCCGCCGACTTCGACTTCTTCACCAACCACGAGGTCGACCCCGCTGCTGTTGTTCTGGCCATGCAGGCTACTTCGGTGGAAGTTCGCGTGCTGAAGCTGGAACCAGGAACGGCGGTGATGACAGCAAACGGCGTCAAGGTGTCGCTGTTTCAGTATCCGTACCCCTTTGCCGAGCCCACGGAGCGGTTCAGCGGAGCTACGGTGGCGGGTATCGTCGATATTGCCGGGATGAAACTCATCGCCATCATGCAGGGTGGTGCCAGGCGCGACTTCGTTGATCTCTACGCAGTGCTCAAGACCACGCCGTTTCGTGTGATTGCGCACAACGCGATCCAGCGCTTCGGCCCGACACTCATCGAACCGGTCATCATCGGCAAGGCACTTGCCTGGTTTGCTGACGCCGATGCACAACCCGATCCGACATATCTGGGAAAGCCCCTGCAGTGGTCGGTCGTCAAGCGATTCTTTCGCTCCAGTGTGCCGCAGTTTGTCCTGGATCTTGAGGCAGAACGGACAGACTCAGCGCGCGGGCAACCATAGACGATGTCAAGACGATATTTCAGAACGAAAGGGAGTGTACACCGATGACTGAGACCAATGAGGTACTCAAGCAGCTCCGGGAGAGAAAGTCGGTACGCGTCTTTGAGGACAAAGTCGTGCCCGATGCTGTCAAGAACGAGGTGATCGCCGCGGCCTTCGAAGCGCCGACTGCCGGCAACATGATGTTCTACACGATCATCGACGTGACCGATCAGAAGGTCAAGGATCAGCTGTCGGTGCTGTGCGACCATCAGCCCTTCATCGCCAAGGCCCCGCTCGTTCTCGTGTTCCTTGCCGATTATCAGCGGTGGTACGAGACCTACCGGGCGGCCGGACTGACGGTGCGTAAACCAGCCGTTGGCGACTTGATGCTCGCTTGTGCGGACGCGTTCATCGCCGCACAGAACACCGTGGTGGCCGCCCAGTCACTGGGGCTCGGTTCCTGCTACATCGGGGACATCCTCGAGAACTGCGAGCAGGTGAGGGAACTCCTGTCGCTGCCTGAATTCGTGATGCCCGCGACGCTGGTTGTCTATGGGTATCCTACGAAACAGCAGCTTGACCGCAAGAAGCCGGCGCGCTTTGGGAGGAGTCACATCGTCCACGAGAACGGCTACCGGAAAATGGAACCCGATGAGTTCCTTGGGATGCACAGCGAGCGGGGCGACAAGGAGAGCATCGATGATCTCTGCAAACGGAAGTACATGTCCGATTTCAGCATCGAGATGAACCGGTCAGTGGCGGAGTATCTGAAGAACTTCAGCGACCGGTAACACTCAGGCGGCCGATCCGTCACTCCCCCGAGCCCTTTTGTCCCTCGCATCCTTTTGTCCAAGATGCGAGGTGTTCTTCAAGGCGAGGGGTGCTTCTCCGCGCAGGCGGGAGTCCAGTTTGTTTCATTTTGCGCTACAATGCTTCACATGGAAACGTTCGCTGGACTCAGGGAGGGGTCATGACATTCAGGGCATCGGTGGAAAGGTATCTGGGGGCGGTCGCGCAGCAGTATCACCGCGCCGCCTTCCCCAATGTCGTCCTCACCAACTCCCCGGAGTTCCGCCTCCTTCTAGGAGAGGAGGTGTAGTATGCCTCGATCGAGATCTGCAAAGAGGCTAGCCTTGGTGTTGCTCATTCTGAGCTTGCTGTCCTCCCCACTTGTCTATTATCTTCTCAAGTTCAGAGCTACGAGAGGACTTGCTGTGCTTCGCACGGTTAGCGAGACGACCATTGATGAGGCAGGGGGAGAAAAGAGACATATGTCGATACAAATTGCCCCCTTGCCTTCGTCCCGCTTTCGTGTTTACAGCGTGTATCTCGGTTTTGAGATATCTGATGATGCACATCCTGAAGTCCACATAGACGGATTCTTCTGCCCGTATCCGTCGGCCGTTCCTCTCGATACCTGCGCTGTGAGGGAATCGGGCGAAGACAACAGCTACAACCTGGTTGTCCAATTGGGAACGCGCGATGACACAGGCACCGCCATCCAATGGTGTCAAGGAAAGGAGGTTGTAGAGCCGTATGTGAGGGAGTTCATCTCGAGATTCCAGAGCGAACCCAATTCCTTCTCTCCAGTTGAACAGCTTCGCCTTTTTGGAGGATATTTCTGGGGAGTTGTTTTGCGTCGGCTGAATCCCTCCTCACTGCCAATGCCTGGGGAGTTTCCATTCCTGGCGATGCTGTTCATGTATGTTGTCGGTCTGCCACTTGTAGTCGTACACCTTGTAACCCTGATCTACCTTCCTCTCATCGTGGTAATCCCTCCCGTTCTTTCGATCCCATTCTTCTTCGTGTGGTTCCTTTCTCTCATACTTCTTACCATCGATTACTTTCATTCCTTCAGAATGACCAGAAACCTTTGGAAAAGAGTCAAGAGTCGCCTCACGCGATAGTGGCGTTGGAGGAGGACTACGTATTGCAGCCTCTCCAAACCCCTCAACAAGAACTCTTGTCTTTCTTGACAATCTGAATGCTGTCCTGCCCCTATCATAGCCTCGCGCTTGAGAGCGAACCCTTCGTTATTATCGAAAAGTGCCTATTTCCGATAATAAGACATCAATCTGGGTTCCATATTATCGCCGCCGATAACAACACTCCTCACTATTATTGGAAAGTGCCAATCTATGATAATAAGGTGTCGATCTGCTCTCCATTTTATCGCCAACGATAACAACGCCCTTCCTTATTATTGAAAAATGGTCAAATCCGATAATAATGACACCAGAGTGATCTTGAGTGGGTGGAGGCGCCGGATGGAGACCGATGACAAGTTCAGAGCAGGCAGATACATCCTGCAACCGCAGGGGTACCGCGCTTTCATCCCGGCGAACTTGCCCCCTGTCCCTCCGATATCCATGGATGATGAAATGTGGACGCTGTTGTCGCAGGCCGATCGGGCCCTTGGTCGCCTGGACGGATCCACAACGGTTCTCCCCAACCCGGATCTGTTCGTCTACATGTACGTACGCAAAGAAGCGGTCCTGTCCAGCCAGATCGAGGGCACACAGGCATCGCTCATCGACTTGGTCGAATTTGAGTCCAGAGCCGCCGAATCCGGTATCCAGGGAGACGTCGAGGAGGTTGTGAACTACGTAGCAGCCATGAACTATGGGTTGAACAGGCTCAAGGAGCTGCCCCTTTCACTACGCCTTATCCGGGAGATCCATGAGAAGTTGTTGAAGGGAGTCCGAGGAGCTGACAAGAATCCGGGTGAATTTCGCTCAAGCCAGAATTGGGTAGGAGCACCTGGATCCCGTCCAGACACGGCGCGCCATGTGCCCCCGCCTCCCTATGAAATGCAGAGTGCGCTGGACAATCTGGAGAAGTACATCCATGACGAGACACCTGTTCCTCTGCTCATCAAGGTGGGATTGGTGCACAGCCAGTTTGAGACGATCCACCCATTCCTGGATGGCAACGGCCGCGTCGGGCGTCTGCTCATCACCTTTCTGCTCTGTGAGCGAGGAGTACTCCAGCGACCATTGCTCTACCTGTCTCACTATTTCAAGCAAAACCGAACAGAGTACTACGACCGACTGCAGGCCGTGCGCGACACGGGTGACTGGGAATCCTGGCTCAAGTTCTTCCTGCGCGGAGTCGCTGTTGTTGCACAAGAGGCCACCGTCACGGCGCGCAAGGTCGTGGACTTGCGCGAAGAGGACCGAAGGAGAGTTACCGTGCAAATGGGTCGTGGCGCCAGCAAGGGACTCGTCCTGCTGGAACAGTTGTATTCCCGCCCCATCGTTGACGTCGTGGCTGTGAGCAAGATCGTCGACCGATCCATTCCGGTTGCAAATGCTCTGGTCCGGGAACTGTGCGAGATTGGCATCCTCAAGGAGATGACCGGCCGCAAGCGCAATCGAAGCTTCGCCTACTCAGCCTATCTGGACCTCTTCACGGACAACGACGCAGCAGCTGGGTCGTAGCCAACACTCGATATGGGAGGAAAAGATGGAAGACGCAACAACTCCGACATTCAGGAAGTTCCCGAACCCCAACTTCGACGTGCATCCCGAAGGTGACTACTGGGAGAAGTTCAAACCACTGAAGGACAAGACTGCGCTGCTGATCATCGACGTTCAGAACCACGATCAGGACCTGGCTGTCGAGCTCAGGAATGCAGGCAACAGCTACCTGGAGGACCGGTTGAAGGCAACGGTCATCCCAAATGCTAGGCGACTCCTCGACTTCTTCCGTGACCAGCAGATGGTCGTGACGTTCGCGACGCTTGGCAATCAGCGCACAGACGGCCGCGACCGTTCGCCCACCCAGGCCAGACCGGGCTGGAACTATACCCTGCTCAAGATCGGCTCGACGGAACAGGAGGTTGTCGATGACCTGAAGCCCAGAGACGGCGAGGTCGTGGTCTGCAAGACCACGGACAGCACCGTGATGGGCACCCAGTACGGCCACATCCTGCGGTGGATGGGCATCGAGCACGTGGTGGTCGGTGGCCTGTTCACGGATCAGTGCGTCTCCAGCACCGTGCGCGACCTGTCGGACTGGGGCTATACCGTCTTCCTGGTGGAGGACGCCACGTCGGCCATCAACGCCGACCTTCAGGTCTGGGAGACCCGGATGCTCAACCAGATCTACTGCAAGGTCGTCTCAACCGAGGAAGTTCTCCAGGACCTGGCGACCCAATAAGAGGTTGCCAATCCGTCACTCCCCCGAGCCCTTTTGTTCAAGGCGGGGGGTGCTTTCGGCGAAGGCGGGAGTCCATCCTATTCGCAACACGCCGCTATTCCGCCAGGAGAGCTCGGAGGTAAGGCTGGATGACCGAGGTCACCCTGCAGACGGCAGCCATCTCATGGAGTCTGGCAGAATCAAACCTTCTAGAGTGAACATACGTCTTGAGCGCCTCGAGCGCAAGATCCTCTCCCATGGATCGGCGGAGCCTGAAGCAGTCGCAGATCGTCTTCTCAGGGGAGTAGATCTGGAAGTGCCCCACGCCCGCCCGTACACGCTCGATACCGGGTGAGTAGAACCGCTCCGAGAAACGAAAGGCTTTGACTGGTGGAAATGACATGCGTGCGGGCGTCACGTTGCGAGGCAACGCAATCGCAACTTGTGGCGGGTTGAATGTCGTGAGATCGTAGTAGCTGAGGGCGGAGTAGAGGCAGATGACGGCTAACGGCATGGCCGTGCACACATCGACGAAGTCCCCCCAAGCTCTTGCGGTTGCGCCAGACGATGTGAGCTTATAGAGCCCAGGTTTCACCTTGTGCGCTGTGCCTTCGGCCACCAGAGTTTTCAACGCGCGTGCCTGGATACGGTACTTGTCTAGCGTGGACCGGCGAACGTATCCGTGTCCAGCAAGACTTGCTTTCTTTATCTGTTTGTCCGAGTCTTTCGATCATCACGTTGCCCATGATTGCTTCTCCTCTGTTGGAGCAGCTAACGTCTATGACAACAAAACCACCAAGGTTCCTACAAACGTTGTAGAGAATCATCTTGCCAAGAAGATTGTTCCAGGAAAGAGAGAGAACCCTTCCCGGTTGTGGTGCAGAGTATCCCTCCTGGCATGAGGAAGCAAGACCAACCCACGAAGTTGAGAAGACATGCAACAGACTTGGGATAAGGCACACCACGACCAAGGTAAAACATCCCTGGACTAATGGTTACGGAGAGAGGTCAATAGAACCCTCCTAGATGAATTCTATACCGTCGCCTTCAGGAAGAAGCGATACGAGCGTATTGAGGAGTTACAAATTGATCTGGATAACGTTAAGGGATGCAAAGATGAATGCCTGGAAATACCTGCAAAGGTACACTTTTCGAGAACACTTGACACAAATAGCGAGAAGTGATATTGGTTAATAGTCAGTATCAATCAGAGGCAAAAAGGGGGATAAGGAAATCTGATTTCTGCTTGAGATACTGTTGAAACAGAGAACAAAAATTAGGGGCCTTTGGAACACCAACTTGTAACCCTGTGTAGAAACCAGGGAAATTTACGTTAAAACTGATTGAAGGGGGATCTGTCATGAAACTTATTGCCAAGATCGTCATCGGGATAGTCGCAGGCATTATCATTGGTTTGGTCGCTCCTCTCTGGTTGGTCCGTGCGCTGGATAGCGTTGGGTATCTGCTTGGTCAATACATCAAGTTTGTCATCCCGTTGTTGGTGATTGCTTTTCTGGCCAAGGGTGTCGCGGATTTCGGAAAACAGGCTGGGCGGGCGCTGACGGTTGGACTCGGTCTGGCCTACATCTCCACTGTCCTCGCTGAACTGCTCGGTTTCGGTGTGGCCAGCATTCTGCTTCCCAAGTTGCATATTGCCAACGCTACCTTGGCCACGGCGACCAAGATCGTTCCGCTCGTCCAGATTGACATTCCGCCAATAATGAACATCATGTCCGCCTTGGTGTTTGCGCTTGTGCTCGGCCTCGGCATCACCTGGATCGGCAAGAAGACATTGGGTAATGCGTTGGACGAATTCAGCGAGATCATTACCAGATTGGTGCGCAAGGGTGTCATTCCACTGTTTCCGTTTTTTGTAGCCTCGGTGTTCATGGACGTTGCGGCTAAGGGACAATTGATCCCCACGGCCAAAGCGTTCTTCCAAGTCATCTTGATGATCCTGCCGACGCAGTGGGTCTGGCTCGGAGTGCTGTATCTGTTTGCTAGTGCCATTTCCAAGCATAATGCATTCCCAGTGCTTAAGACCATGCTCCCGGCATATTTCACTGCCATGGGGACGATGTCCAGCGCGGCGACATTGCCAGTTGCCTTGGAATGTGCACATAAGGTGCCTTCCTTGCGCAAAGAAGTCGTGGACTTCTGCATGCCATTGTTTAACATTGCGCACCTGCCAGGGGCTGCGATTGCCATCACCATGTCGGCCATGACGGTTGCAATGTTGACCAAGGGTGGCTTGCCCAGCCTCGCCGCGATGCTTCCTTTCATTATAATTCTTGGCTTCATCGAAGTTGCTGCGGTGGGTGTGCCAGGTGGTTCAGTGACAGCTGCCCTGGGCATCTTGGAGACCGTCCTGCTTTTCGATGCTACGGGGCTTGGCTTGATGGTCGCCCTCTTCATGATCCAGGATTCGTTTGGCACTGCAGCGAATGTGGTAGGCGACGCCGCGTTGACTGTGGTGGTCAATCAAGTGATTCCGCCGGTTGCAGACGTTACGGTCGTTGCCTGATTTCGCCCTAAGGCGCATGTGCATGGTATACAGAGATTTTCGCAGTGATACTGTGACCCAGCCAACCCAGGCGATGCGTGTGGCGATGATGGAAGCCGTGGTTGGAGACGACATCTTGGGTGAAGACCCCACCGTGCAGGAGCTGGAAGCGACGACGGCGGCCATGTTTGGCAAGGAGGCTGCTCTGTTCGTCATCTCGGGTACGATGGGGAACCAGGTGGCGGTCATGACTTTGACACAGCTTGGCGACGAGATCATCGTCGGAGCGGATAGTCACATCTACAATCTGGAGGTTGGCGGCCTCGCCGGCTTGTCCGGTGTGCAGGCGCGTCCGCTAGCTGCCGAACACGGCCGCTTCGATCTCGACAAGTTTCGCCAGGCGATCCGGCCTCGTGGCGTTCAGTCACCTGTCACGCGGCTAGTCTGCTTGGAGAATACCTATAATCTCAATTATGGTTTTGCTTTGCCGCAGAGTTATCTCGCCGAGATCGCCACCATCGCCCACGAGCATGAGATGCAGGTCTACCTGGATGGGGCGCGCATCTTCAATGCGAGTGTCGCTCTGGGCACCAATGTTCAAGCTCTCTGTCAAGATGTCGACGCCCTGATGTTCTGCTTGTCCAAGGGGTTGTCAGCCCCCATCGGGTCGATGCTCGTGGGCAGTAAGGCGTTCATCGATCGGGCCCGCTGGGTACGACAGCGTATCGGCGGAGGGATGCGCCAGGCCGGGCACATGGCGGCTGCTGGTTTGGTTGCACTGCGCACCATGGTCGACCGGATACCTGAAGATCACCAGCTAGCCCAGCGGCTGGCGCGTGGTCTCACCGCGATCGATCCGACGTTGGTGGAGATTGACAAGACCGAGACCAACATCGTGCATCTGCATTTTTCCTCTGTGGGAAAGTCGGCGACAGAGGTGGTGGATCGGCTGCTCGAGCAAGGGTTCAAGATCAAGCTGATCGTCCCGGACGACTGTCGCATGATCACTCACTATGGCATCACAGCCGCCGACGTCGACGAGGCGCTGCTTGCGATTCGAGAAATTCTCGGGCGGTAGTCTGGGACAAGGAGACGGATTCATCATCCCAGGCGATCTTTAAGAGGCGTATGTGAAGGAAGGCGGCAAACGAGACTGCGTAGTGGCCGTATAATGACCATCTGACCGCTGTAAGGACTTGGTCCCATTGCCAAACATAGCAAGAACTGCCCCTGAGCATCGGGGCAGTTCTTTTTTCACCTGTGCACTTTGCCAAAACACAGCAAGGTTTCTGACTTGGTTCAAGATACTACTCTGCCCTCCGATGCGGACACAACAAGCTTCCCAGTGTCCTGACCACGAAAGAACAATCCACTTCATTCCGTTTGCCAATGCGAGGGTGCTTCTCCAGCATCAACTCTTTGCGCCATGAAGTACAAAATCAGTTAAGACTAGAGTTGTTGATTTCCATCTCAATAACTCATCAATATCCAGCACTTTTAGACTTATAGGTCAAATACTATTGCATCAGTATTGGTCATGCCGTATAAATCCTTCGCAGTGGCAAAAATGTGCTGCAGGGGATCTATTCGACAATTATCTTGAAAGACGTGCTGGAACGCAACAAGATCGCAGACCAGACGCTCCTGAAAAAGATCGTTGCATTTCTTGCAGACGATGTAGGTAACATAGTATCTCCCAACAGTATCAGTAATTTCCTTGCGAGCCAGGGTGGTATCAACAAAGACAGAAAGAATCCTGCCAGTAGAACCGTTGAGACGTATATCGGCTATCTGCAGAACGCGTTTGTCTTCTACAGTGCGCAGCGTTATGACATCAAGGGTAAGCAATATTTGAAGACGCTCGGCAAGTACTACATTGTTGATACGGGACTGCGAAACATGCTGCTTGGTTATCGCGACACGGATCGTGGTCATATCCTGGAGAACATAGTCTACTTTGAGCTTTTGCGCCGTGGCTACCGCGTATCTATCGGGATACTCGGTGGAAAGGAAATAGATTTTGTTGCAGAAAAACCAGAGCACATGATGTACGTGCAGGTCGCTGAGTCCATAACTGGTGTGGAAACACGTGAGCGTGAGCTGGTGCCCCTTCAGAACATACCGGACAATTACGAGAAAATAGTATCGTCCATGGATAAAAGTTATGTCACCTCCTATGCTGGCATTAAGGCAGAAAACATCATAGATTCTCTGCTCGAGTAAATGCCGCATAGGATTGTGCCCATATAGTTGGTGCAAATTCAAGGTAATAAAGGAGACAGGGGCTCAAGGAGATCCTACACTGGAAGATGATGTTGTGAAAGAGTTGATGCTGGAGAAGCACCCCTCGCATTGAGAAAAAGTGCTCGGGAGAAAACATCCTTGGGCTCGGGGGATCCTCCCCAATGAGACCAGCATGATCCGGCTGATGGGTTCCGTCCTGATGGAGATACATGAGAAGTGGATGACGGGTAAGAACTCCTTCACCATGGAATGCTACGAAGCTGATAAGGAAGAAGCCAGGAAAGCTGTGCAACTTGACAGTAACGAACTGAACCACACTGACCAATTGACTGCCCGACCTGACCCGTACCGAAAGCTGAATTTACACCAACATTATGGACTTGACTCTGAGGGGCGCTTCTCCGCGCATGCGACCGGTCTGTCATTCCCGCGCAGGCGGGAATCCATCTTGTTGCATTTAGGATTACAATGCTTTGTATAGAAAGACCAGCAAGCTTCACGGAGGAGACATGACGTTCAGGGCATCGGTGGAAAGGTATCTGGCGGCGGTCGCGGAGCAGGTTCATCATACGAGGGCATGGGAGGCAACACAACAACTGTGATCGAAGCGGCGACGAGAGTGTTGTGGCAGGCCAAGGAGCCTCTGCAGCCCAAGGAACTAGCTCGGCGAATGATGGCAGATCCAGATTGATGAACCAGCGAGTTGTCGGCTTGTACAGGAATTGGCAGGCACCGACGGCTGAAAGGAGCTGAGGAATGCGCAATTCCAGAAGGGATACAGGCAAAGGCACCAATGACATTCACAGAGATCGCAAGCGCGACCAGGCATGCAGCCCGTCCAAGACGACGAGGTGTAGACGGGTGCTTAAATCACTGTTGAAGAAAGCAGTAATGAGTTCCTATCGAGAAGTCGTACTGGGATACGCGATACTCGTATTGTTGAGCCAGACGCTGTCGCGATGGCCCGTGGCAATCTCGCTCGCTTGTTTCGTTGCAGCTCTTGTTCTTCTCCTGGTGGGGTTCAGGCGAGTTACTGGGTGGTTTTCAGGCTGGCGAATTGCCATTGCGTTTCCTTGGGAATTGGTCCTTGCTTACGTTCTACTGATCTTACTGAGTCAGTATTCATCCAGATGGCCGGTGTCGATCTCGTCCACAAGTGTTCTCGTAGCTCTTGTTCTTTTTGCGGCAGGGTTCACGCGTATGTGTTGGTTGAGCCTTCGTCAGGGAGGCATAATTAGCCGGATCTGGGTGTGCTTTCTCTTACTGCTGGCTGCAGTGATCGCAGCTGCCTTCCTCAGAACCATCCCTTCTGGCGTGAGTGGACATGTGGATTGGCTATTGGCAACCATCGCGACAGCTGGAATCATGGCAGTCCCGTTCTTTCTTGTGATAACGGGCTTCATCAGACTTCCATGGACGTTCTGGTGGTTTGCGGCACGGCAGATTACCGGGTTTGCCGTGACCACGTTTGTTCTCCTCATATTCCTGGGAGCGTATGGAAGAAGAGAGGCCCTGTTCACCATCCACGCCAATACTCCGGAATTGGTTAGGTCATTTGGTCCGTTGCTAGCTCAAGGAATAGAAAGCCTCAAGTCCGGAACAATGATCGGTGCCAACGCGAAGACCGCTGACATGGTAGAATACGTGCTTGGATGGACCGTCTTCGTTCTGATTGCAGGCGTTGAAGTGTCTATCATAGCCAACCGTGTGTCCGAAGACATGGCGCGACTCGAGGGCGAAACGCGGCAGCATGTACCTGCGGCGAAGCAGATCTCCGGAGGACAGTGACTGCTGGAAGGCCACCAAGACATTGTGCACGTGATGCTCGTGCTACATGCCCCAACAATGCTGCCTGCTTCGATCCTTCCATCGCGGTCATCCCTGTTGGTACTACAGGGCTCGACTGCGGAATGAATGCTGTGGTACCGCCCTAAACTCGGCGCACCATTGCGACGGCTGTCTCGGTCAACAGTCCTGTGTCGTTTGGGATTGCACTGTGTCAGGTGTCTCTACTTGGCTCATGCAACCGGTCGATGGGGCGAGATCACCCACTCTGCTTCGCGCCCAATCGGCGACATCGGATGGGGAGAATGAAGGACGCGTGAGACTAGGTCACTACAAGCACGCGAATTGTCTCGGGCTATCTCAGCCAAGTCCGAACAGAGCTTCTCAGTATTGACAACCTTTATCAGTTCGTTCAGCAACTCTCCTGACATCCAGAGCAGGAGGGCACGTGTCTCATTGGCGTAGACTTGCACGTTTCTTCTATCGAGTTCTTGATCGTGAGGCTCGTAAATCCCAAGGTGGCAAGTGATGCCGTAGAAACTTCCGTGTAAGGCTTCGCAGCTATCGGTGTAGAAAGCTGTCTGATATGCCAAGAATATCGCTATCGTAGCGTCTGATCGGTGCTGAATGATATCCAAACGATCTGGGATCTTCTTGTTCCATTGCTGGTGGGAATCATGATGTTTCTTGGGGGTGTTCTGTTTGGCTGTACTGTCTGGTTTGGCCCCAAAGCATGACCGCACGACTTGGTTTCCTGCTCGGAATTCGCGGGAGAGTTGTTCGCGTGCTCTCTGGATTGTATACTCTCTGATCTTGGCAAAGTCTGGCTCGTCGCAAACAACCGAATAACACAGATTCACTACTCTTTCGAACAGTGGACGAGCTAACATTATTGTCTCATTGAACAGTCTGTCCTGTCGCCCCAACAAAGCCAGTGCGCATGGAGTCGAAACGAAGGCAAGCAGTGATAAGGTGAGATCCTGTGCTCTCACGCCCCAATCACCGTGGTCACATATCACTCGCAGGACGTACGTCTGAGACGACAAGTAGTCAGCCGCTACTCGTACGAACTTTTCTGACCCCCACGGCGGTGCTTCAGCCGGAGAGTAGAAACGCAGGTGTCCTAGTCTAGATTCTTCGTGAGCTTGTCGACAAGTTTGTAGATTTGGTACTGATTCGATCAGCAATTGCTTCCTCCAGACTATGGATTGCTATTGCTTCACTGTCCTGCTGGCTTCGTCCATGCCAATTTCGTGGCGCATCTCATGACCGATTTCTCCTACTAGCTTAGTAAGCTCGACATGTAAGTTTGTCGCAACCTCTTCGCTGCCTGGCTTCCCCAAGGCAGCATGGAATTCTTCTACTTTGCCAACGTACTGCAACAGCCGCTGCTCCAAGCCTTGCCCGCTTATCAATAGTGATTGAGCTATGGTCTCGCGAATTCTCAGTGACTGCGCTACAGGCGGCAACGATTGGATATCGGGTTCGAGGAAGAGTCCGCTAATCCTTGGAAAGACGTCGATATAGCGCAGCATTCTTTCGTGTTGGATCCGATTGGAAGCAAGTTCTCGCTTCATGAACAGGCCAAACAGCAGGATACCCAGTACGAAGACACTTGTGCTTAAAACAAGCGCCACCACATCCATTGTTGACATGTCTGCCCCCCCCAACTTCAACTAGAACCGCATTGGTCTGCTAGACTCTGTGTTTGGGAGTTTGCACTGTCGGCGGCACCGATTGACCTTTGCTCTCTGGTTTCGATGGTTTGCGCGGGTTCTCTCCACCACGTTTCTGAATGGTGTCAGGTGGAGTTGTCGATGGCGGTTGTTTCTCGCAGTACATTGCAAAGCGTTGCTCTGTCATCATGGCCTCCCGTACATGAATTGAATCAATGCTGGAATGTCAACATGAAGCTTGCAACAGTAAGACACACAATGCCTGCAAACATGAACCAAAGAGCGTGCTTAAAGAGCATTCCCTTGGTGCGTAGTACAGCACTATTAGAGTCCCATGATTGGTGCATGTTGGATACTTGCTGGCAACGGTACCGTGCTGGATCTCGCTTGTACTCTTCGTCATTGTCAAACTGCCGCCATCCCGGCGCATCAGCCCACGGATGTGTTGCCAGACACAGGACCAACAACAGCAGGCATGCCAACAAGAGACACACGCTAGTGGAGAAGGCAACCAGTGTCCAGATTGACATAGATTGCGGATGGTTCGTGGCTACAAAGCCGAGTGATGCCGCCAAAATGACTGCAAGGAGACCGGTCAACACGCCCGCCTTTGATTCAAGAGTCTGAAATGCGAGTTCCAGTCGTGATACCTTATCTCGTGCTATCTCGAACGCTGTACGCGAATTCTCTTGCTGCACCCAGTCAAGCGCAGGCTTGCCATGGCTGTCAAGCTCTCGCTCGGCCTTGGATCCTCCAATATGGTTCATGGCATGGCACATTGTTCTGGGTCCCTATCGCTGTACTGTCTTCACGTAGTTTCTGATGCGCTTCTGGTCCTCCAGATCACTATCAGCTTTGAAATAGAGCTGTATGAACTCCAGAGTGTCGCTGTCGGCCCAGTAGGCAAAGATGACTCGTAGCCCAGTCTGATTGCCCTTGCCCTTCAATGCCTTGCAGGACATGTGCCTGACCTTGTACAGGAAACATTCGTCGACAGGTGCATACCCGCTCATGATAACGAAGCTCTTGTTCAAGGACTGACCGGCCTTGCCTGAAACACATAGCCAGACATGAAGAGCCTTGGTGAGGACTGCAAGGTCTTCATCAAGGCTCGGGTAGCGTTTCTTGAGATGCTTCAGGTCACCGTCGAATTCCGGCAGGCGCAGGATACTGCTAAACATCTTCAGTGTACTGCCGCCGAGAGTACGGCGGCGTACGATAGAACGCCAGTTCATAGTCGATGACTTGACCATCTTCTGTGGCAAGCCATGGAACGTCTCCGTGGGAGTATGCGCTGATCTCCGTGCCATTCTTGTCAGACAACCGGCAGAGCACATCTTCGATGACCTTAAGCTCTTGACCCGACAAGACTGAGAGGTCTGGCGTTCTGCGGGCCAGGTACTTGGTCTGCAATCGCTCGAAATACTCGTTCTTGACCTCTGTCAGGTCTCCGTCCTGTTCCATCTTCTGCACAATCTTGGCGAACTCCATTGGTATCGGGCCGTATTGTTTCTTCTGATACCGAGCCCCAATGAGTTGTTCCTCATACTGCTCGTAATAGTCGAAATCGATGAAGTACAGGAGTTTGTAGACAACTGTCCGGCCAACGTTGGGCATAGCACCAACCCTATTCAGGATGTAGAGCAGGACCTCCTTGAACTTGTCCACCTTCTCCTGCGGGACACTTACACGCATCGACTGAACGGGTTCCTCGTTCTCCCTCACTTCCTGGATAACCACCTCTGGCTCCTTCTCTGGATTCAGCAAGTAGTCTGCCGGTATTTCCAGAATGTCCGACAGCTTCTTAAGATCACTTGCCGAAAGCTTTCGCCTTCCAGCCTCCATCTGCGACACCGTCACTCTTGAGATGCCCAGTAGTTCTGCAAGCCGTTCTTGACTGTATCCCAGCTGTTCCCGTATCGACCGGATTCGTTTGCTGAGGAGATTGTCGAGATTGTTCACTTGGTGAGCCACATTCCACCTCCTGATTTTCTTTTCAATTGACAAGATATCAATGTAACATAAAATTGCAATAGACAGTTGTATTATGTTACAGTCATAATCTTGAAGTCAACAAGACGATGCCTTAGAGAGACTTGGGCGTACTGACGGCAGACTGCCGGGGATTTGTATCGGTTTAAGATCACCTTAGAGAAAGGAGGTGAAGAATGGTCAAACAACCAGAGAACGCACATAAAAAGTGGACAGCGGCCGAGAAGATCGAGTTGAAGAAACTGGCGCAAGGGAATACGCCGACTCGTGTTATTGGAATGAAGCTGAAAAGGACGCCGGGTGCTGTTCAAGCGGAAGCATCGAGGATTGACGTATCGCTCGATCCGCCAAATCAGTCGCCCTACAACCGGCGGAAGAAGTGAAGTGCTAGCACGCTGGTATGCCAGGAGTCTCATGGCAGGCCAGCGTGCCTGTCTTTCTGACCACATTCTTGCTACAATGGTTGGCATAGAAACGTTTGGTGGACCCAGGGAGGGATCATGACGTTCAGGGCATCGGTGGAAAGATATCTGGGGGCGGTCGCGCAGCAGCATCACCGCGGCGACGCACGCGAAGAGTCGTACTATGACGTGCTCAAGCAGCTCTGGGAGGAGCTCGGGTCGCAGCTCAGCAGCGCGCACGCGACGCTGACCGTCCTCCCTCGTCAGACTGAGGCAGGCAACCCGGATATGCGTGTCTGGAGTGGCCAGCAGCACGTCACTGGCTACATCGAGGCCAAGGAGCCGGGCGTCACCAACCTGGACCACGTCGAAGTCAGTGAGCAGCTCAAGCGGTACCGCGCCGCCTTCCCCAACGTCATCCTCACCAACTTCCTGGAGTTCCGCCTCTACCGCTTTGGACAGCCGATGGGCCAGCCCGTGACGATCGGGTCCCTGCAGGCGCTGCAAGCCGGCATGAAGGTGCCGTTCCAGCACGAGGATCAGTTCCGCGAGCTGGTGGAACGCTTCTTCGACTTCCAGCTGCCCAAAGAGTATACAGCGCAGACGCTGGCAGTGGCGCTGGCTGACCGCACACGATACCTGCAGCAGCAGGTGCTGGCACAACTGCTCGACGATGAAGACCACAAGCGGGGCAGCGAACTCGTCAACCTGATGGCAGAATTCAAGCAAGTCCTGATGTCCGACCTGACCAGTGACACCTTTGCCGACCTCTACGCGCAGACAATCACCTATGGCCTGTTCGCGGCGCGCATGCGCGTGACCGGCACCTTTACCCGCGAGACTGCGCTCAATGGCATCCCGGCGACCATCGGCATCCTGCGCAAGCTGTTCAAGTACATCTCCATCGGCGACACTCCCGAACGTCTGCGCGTCATCATCGACGACATCGCGGATGTGCTGGCAGTTGCTGACACAAATCTGTTGTTCAAGGGTTACGACAAGAACGGTCGCGACCCGGTGGCCGACTTCTACGAAACCTTCCTCGGCGAATACGACCCTGCCAAGAGGAAGCAGCACGGCGTCTACTACACGCCTCAGCCCGTTGTCAGCTACATCGTCCGCAGTGTGGACCAGATCCTGCGCGACTCCTTTGGCAAGCCCGACGGCCTGGCCGACCCCAGCGTCACCGTCCTCGATCCTGCGGCGGGCACCATGACCTTTCCTGCCACTGCCGTGCGCTTGGCTGCCGAGACCTACAAGGCCAAGTACGGTGATGGCAGTCTGGACAGCTGGATCAAGGGGCATGTGCTGCGCGACTTCTACGCCTTTGAGCTGATGATGGCCCCGTATGCCATCGGCCACCTGCGCATGGGCACCCTGCTCACCGAGCTGGGCTACACGATGAGTTCCGACGACCGTTTCAAGTTGTACCTCACCAATACGCTGGAAGACACTGTTGTTCAACCTGGTCAGTTCGGTTCCATGTCGGGGCTTGCTGAGGAGTCACTGGCGGCTGGTGCCGTCAAGAGGCGTCAACCGGTCCTGGCTATCATGGGCAATCCGCCGTACTCGGGCACCAGTTCCAACAAGGGCGCGTGGATTTCAGCCCTCATCAATGACTACAAACAGGTAGATGGAAAGCCCTTAGGCGAGAAGAACTCCAAAATGTTGCAGGACGACTATGTCAAGTTCATTCGCTTCGCACAGTGGAAGATTGACCAGGCGGGCGAAGGCATCCTCGGGTTCATTACCAACCACAGCTATCTGGACAACCCGACCTTTCGGGGCATGCGTCAGTCGCTGATGACATCCTTTGACCAGTTGCATATCCTCAATCTTCATGGCAATTCTCTCAAGAAGGAACAATGTCCCGACGGCAGCAAGGACGAGAACGTGTTTGACATCATGCAGGGAGTAGCGATCGTTCTGGCCGTCAAGCACAACGGCGTCCCCAAAGGTATGTGGTATAGCGATCTATGGGGCAGCCGCGACGCCAAGTACACGTCTCTCAGCGGTGGACAGATGACCCAGACAACGTGGCAGGAGCTGACACCAGGCGGCGATAAGTACCCGTTCGTCCCGCAGGACACGACACTGGCGGTAGAATACGAACGATGCCCGAAAGTCACGGACATTTTCAAGGTCCAGAGTGCGGGTCTGTACACGTCTCGTGACAACTTCATCATCAAGTTCTCTGCTGAACAGGTTTGGAACACGGTTAGCGAATTCTCGCGAATGTCTCCAGAAGAGGCTCGCGAAACGTTCCGTCTCGGCCCTGATTCTGGCGATTGGCGGGTGGCCGATGCTTTGAGAGACGTAGTCGAGAGCGGACCTGAAAGGTCGAGAGTAGTTCCGATCCTCTATCGACCATTTGACGTGCGTTATACGTACTACACGGGCCGATCATCAGGTGTAATCTGTAGACCCAGAGCAAATGTGATGCGTCACATGCTGGAGCAAAATCTTGCTCTGTGCGTTGGTCGCGCTGGGCAGGTCGTTGGGAACGGCGCTCCGTGGAATGTGTGTTGGTGCAGCGACTGCATCGAGGATTACAACTTGTTCTACCGTGGTGGCAACGTCAATATGCCACTCTATCTATACGAGAAGTCTGGCGCTACAGCTATCCGTTCGTCACTCTTCGACCACCAAGGGAGTAGCACACCAACGAGGGTTGCCAATCTGAGATCTGAGGTCCTGAATGCTGTCTATGAGTCCTTGGGAGAGCCTGTTCCCCCTGAATTGGTTCCTGCTTATGTCTACGCCATTCTCAACTCGCCGGCCTACCGCGTTCGGTATGCCGAGTTCCTCAAGTCCGATTTTCCGCGCATCCCGTTCACCAAGGACCGTGATACCTTCGTTAAGTTGGCCGAGCTAGGTCAGCAGCTCATCGACCTGCACCTGATGCGTTCGCCCGAACTCGACAACCCCATCAGCCGCTTCTGTGGCAAGGGCGATGGTGCTGTCGCCAAGATCGAGTACGACGTCGACCGTGGGCGCGTCAGCATCAACTCCGCCCAGTACTTCGATGGTGTTACCCCCGACCTCTGGACCTACCAGATCGGCGGCTACCAGGTCCTCTCCAAATGGCTCAAGGACCGCAGGGGTCGTTTCCTCACCAGCGCCGACACCATCCACTACTCCCGTATCGTTACTGCTCTCAACTGCACAACGGCCCTGCAGCTCCAAATTGATGAGCAAGTCAGTGGACTACTTGCGCCGGGCTCTGAATAGGCAGAGAAATCCTGCAAGGACGGCGACATGTGGCAGCTAGACAGGACAACGAGCGGGACTAGTGCCGGAGAAGACGACCACCGAAGAGCCAGTGAATGCAGTTGGGCCAGAAGACTGCTGCCATCTACCGCAAACTTCAGACGATCTCTCATATGGGTGCCCTGGGAAGTCGTGGTCGCCTATGCCATACTGCTGTCGCTGAGCAGGTTTTCACCATTGGTGTGGTTTGCGTGCTTCCTTGTTGCCCTGAATCTACTGACCGTGGGGCTCACCCGAATGTGTTGGCAGACAATCAGCCGTGGTCAATCTCGTGTCACAGTGGTTGGGATGCTGTCAGTTGCTGTGGTAATCAGCGCTGCCTGCCTTCAAGCCATTCCGGCTGGAGTGAGTGGTCGTTCGGAGTGGTTTTGGACTACGATCTCACTGGCCGGAATCGTGGCAGTTCCTCTCTTTCTTGTCGTGACAGGTTTCACTCGCCTCCCGAGGAGTTTCTGGTCATTTGCTGGGCAACAGTTGGCGGGATTTGCGACCGCCGCTTCCGTTCTTCTCGTATTCCTGGGCGCATATGGAAGGCAACAGGAACTCTTCTCAACACATTCCACCATTTGGCAACTGGCCAAGTCACTTGGTCCGCTCTTGGTACAAGGAGCCAAAGACCTGGCTTCGGGAGATCGAATCGCTCCCGGGGCAAAGGCCACTGATGTCGTGGAGTATATGATTGGGTGGATCGTCTTTGTTCTAGCCGCTGGCGTCGAAGTGTCACTCATAGCAGAACGTGCATCCAGAGATCTGGTCCAAGTCCAGAGTAATACAACGCAAGTCCATCGGAAGACCGATGGGCGCCTAGGACGCAGGTGGCGGTGGCCCTGCAAAGATGATGAGTAAGCTAGACGCTATTCAGATACTCAAGTACAAGTTCATTGCCGTAGTAGAAGCTCGAGACTAGGTCGTTCCATGTCGTCACGTCTACAGTTCCATCTACTCTGAACAGCTTCTTGTAGAAGCCGGTGCGCTGGTTGCAGTGGCGAATGTCGTTGCTGCACCGATGCTCGTATTGTCGTTGGTTGTACATCCTTACCGCTCCATCGAGATGGGAGAAGCACCTCTTGGTGACATCCCACCGTGCATGGACATAGCGGTTCATGACATATCCAAGATCTTGGTCAAAGGGGCAGAGTTCCTCAATCTGCACTGTCTTGGCACCGTCTCGTGCTGACCAGAGTATCTCTGTGGATTCAAGAGGCATCATCAAACGGAGGAGCGGGTCATCACTCACTCTTCTGTGGACAGTGACGGTGCCCGATGGGTTCTCTGGAAACGCCGCGTCTTGCAGGTGTTCTTGTGAGAAGCCTTTGGGGCCATACATGTAGGCTCTTGTCTCATAGCGGGCGTAGTACTCCGAGTCCATTAGCAGATCTTCGTTCAAGGCGATGCTGACATGTAATGCGCCGTCGGTCAAGTGAGCCAAGTTCGTGAGGTGCTCTAAGAAACCGCCAGATAGAGCTACGTTGTACCTCCTTAACTCGGGCGCGTACTTGATGTAGTGACCATCGACTAGCAAGCCTTCTTTCTGAGATTGGATTGTCTTTCCAGGCGCGATAATGGCGAGCCGATCTTTGTCGAACGCCAAACTCGAGCAGCTCCCCTGGACAATCTCGGGACCTGACGTAATGCCAACTTCTACGTCAAAGATCAGTACAAGAGCCTCTAGGACCCAATCCTTGTACATCCAGCCGTTCGCACTTGGCAGTCGTTGACAGTAGTTCTCAATTGCACTGTCGGCCACACCCGCGTTGGCCAGACGCTTCTCGAGATGCATCGTGGCTGGCAGATCAAGCTGTCGAAGGCGATTGTTGTACACGAATTCAGCCAGATGCCATACGGGGGCAGAGAGTGCAGCTTCGGTGAGACTTGACAGCACATCATTCGGAGAAACGCCAACAAGGGCTTTCCGAGCCTCGCCGATTCTATGTCTCAAGTCATTCCACAGAGGTGTGCTGACCATCATTGTCCGATCCAGCGCTGGGATGCGGGTTGAGCACGCATCGTGAATGTAACCTCGGCTGCGGCCGCGAAGGCAGTCTGACAAGGAAGAAGACGCGACACATGGCATGCATGGGCACTAGGAGACAGTTGCGTCTGGTATGACCTAGCACGTAGGAGAAGGCTGACTATGACTTGGCCGCGGCCAATCGGTGCAACCATCGGTGCCCCTTTTCGGTCAACTGTCTACTGGAGTCAATCCACGACTGCTGTCGGAGATCTCTTACGAATTCGGGGGCTAGATCTGGAACAAGGACACCAAATTGGCGCTCGATGTCAGCACGATTTGCTGCCAGGATGAAATCCGAAGAAATGGGGCCGATGATGTGTTCGAACGCGTACTCCAAGAATCCAGGGCGAAACCTAGTATCGGATATGTCTGGGGCTATTTCTTCGATATGCTCTGCCCTAGTTAGGCGGTGCTGCAAGAAACTGAGCTGAGTCTTCTCGTCGTCTAGCTGCCTATCTTTCTCATGCATTTGCCTAATGAGTTCCTTCTTCTCGTCGTCCTGCAGGCGCGCTTTCTTCATCAGTTCGTCGAGCAAATGCTCTCGCTCCTGTTCGGCTTTTTTGACAGCGTCCTCTCCAGACTTGACGTCCTCCTTGACGGCTTTTATCTGACCAACTCCATTCACTTTGTTAGCGATGCCAGCATATCCGTCGTCGAGATGCTTGAGACGTTCACCAAATCCAGACTCGATGCGTGCCAAGATTTCTGACATGTCCTTGCTGAAATGGTAGGTGTTGTCATAGAAGGCGTTACTCGATTCATTTGCCTTGAAGTAGAACAGTGCTGACATCAGAACTGCAAATAACGCGAGTAGCAGAGACAACAGGTCCGTGAAACTGAATCCGGTAAGGTCTATCTTCCACGGGGTCGTTGCCAGCTTCCATCCGGCAATTGATACGAGGATGACAAGCAAGGCAAACCCAATCCATCTTCGCAGATCGCGACTTGTTCCCGAATCTACTGGTTTCTCCATGCCAACCTCCGATTGCCACAGTATGCTTCTTGGCGCCCCATGCCCCATGCCGCATGGCCTTGGCACGACGCCAGAGCCTTGTTCCTCAGACAGTTCACAGAACGGAATCCTCAGACAGAGGGCAAGTCCACGGCGAGCCCCTGTTTGCGTCAGTGGACCAACAGCGACGATCAGAACGTAATACCGAAGAGACCACCGGATTCCGGGTCATCGGAGAGCTCAACACCCACGCGGTGAGCATCCACGAAATCAGCTGTGAGTTCGTCTGGAATATCATTGGAGTTGATAGTTGCCACGTACTGGAAGCCCCAGTCGTGCGTCAACTGGTCGGCCAGTTGTAGCGCCATTGCGGTTTGACGGCTGTCAACCCCGTCGAATATATGGCTGTCGTGCAGAAGGAATCCGGGTCTCGGATTTGCGATCTTCATGAGAGTGAAATCGAAGCATAAGATCTTAACCTGAGTTATCCCTTTGCTGCTGGCGCCCTGAATGTCGATCTTGGGGTCGAGGCCATTCGTGGAAGCAGCCACGCGAAAGGAGCCAGCGCTCGTTTCATAAAGGTGTTTGGAGATGTCTGCGAAGACAACAGAGGCCTCCCCGATCTTGTCGTAGCGGTCGCTCAGCTCCTGCTGGAGACGCATCTGAAGTCTGGCGCGATTGGCCCTGCTTTCTATACTTCTTGCCTCGAGAGTCTCGGCCAGCTTGAATCGCTCACGCAAGACAGTAGTCTTCCCTTCCAGTCGACTAAGGTCTTCTTGGAGAGCTGAATACTGTTCGAAAGCTCTTCCTGCGGTAAGTATCCGCATTGCATCATCTAGTTCAGATTGTAGTCCTGTTTCTTCCACGTTCATTTTGGCTATGTTGTTCGCCGTTTCCTGAAGCTGTTGTTGAAGGTAGCTTCTGCGGTTTGCTATTACCGATTCGTGGAACGTCCGAGCTTCTTGGAATGAACGCACGATGGCCTCAGGTAGCTGAACACCCGCAGTGTCGTAAAGATTTTGAAGATCACCTGCCGCAGGAGGGTTCTCCTCTGTGAGAGCCTCATTGAGCTGAGTCTGAAAGCGCTTTGCAGCCATTCGCTTGCCACGTATGGATTTCAGTCTCTCTGCCATCTCGTTTGCTTGTTGTTCTCGCTCGCGATAGTCAGGGAGGACTTGGAGAGTGGCCAGTCTAGCCCTTTTTGCGACGCACTCGTTTTCCTGCCCTGCCAGGGCCGTACGCAGATCGGCGACTCTCCCTACAATGCTTGCCATCACTCCCGCTGTTGATGAACGCTTGAGCATCTTTGTCTCGCTGTCTTGATCGCGCAGAATTTGGAGGTCATGCGCGATAGTCCAGTCGAGTCCTAAGAAGAATGAAATAGCCACTTGCATATCCCACAGATCCTGTTTGAATGAATTCCGGAACGGGTCAAGGTAGGCGCGTTGTGAGTCACGGCGAGCGTAGTAGTTGATGAGTGATCGATAGGTGGGCGTGTACTTGTCACGCTGACGATCGTCTTGGAGACCAAAGACCACTCGCCCGAGCACGCTCTTCCAGGTGTCGTTCGAGACTAGTTCTCTTCGACCAGAGAACTGCTCTCCTAGGTCAGCTGGCCAACCTCGTGCATCAGTCTCGACGTAGACCTTGTTGTGTTCGGCACCGGAGCGCTCAACTTTCACGACTGCCGAACCGACATCAAGGCACATCGAGAAACTGAAGTTTGCCAGTGCCTGGCTTCTAAAAATCGAGCCGGGCGGGCACTTTGCTCCCAGCAGGAAATGAACGATCTCCATGATGCTGCTCTTTCCGGCCCGGTTGCGCGTCTGTTTCTGAGTCGCGTTTGGCCCCATGTCGACAACGATGAGGTTGAGCCCAGAAGCAAGGACAAGACTCTTGAATGTCGGAAGGGTACTGGAAATCGAGTAGATCATCTCGCCCTCTTGGACAATTCGCCGTTTTGGAAATCGACAGCATCTATCATGTAGAGCAAGTCCAAAGCCAGAATGTACCAGTCAAACGCAAAACGCGTTCGCTCCCCACGGCCCCTCCTGAGTTCTCCAATCGCATGCCACGCGCTCGAAATTGTCCTTGGCTGGTCAAGCAGCGAGAGGACTTCGCCTCCAACGTAGATGAGAGAACGGTCGGGAGACATATGCTTGGTCGGTGTAATCATTGGTTTGCGCTCAGATGGGATGTTCGCTCAAAGATGTCGCACCTTTCGAATAGATATGCAATCACTGCCAATATGCCGCAACTGCGCTGAGTCGATAGTATGTCTGGTCCACCTGCGAATTTCTGCAACTCGGTCAACACATCGTCAGGAAGAAGCCCCTGAAGACGTAGGGCCTGGTACCGTGCAGTGAATGCAACAGCCAATTTGTCCCCATATAGTGGGTCCTGATCTAAGTTCAAGCACATCTCCACCTGCTTGACTTGCTGCATGCCCGCTTGAAGAAGCGTTTGGGCACAAGACGAGAGGCAGTTTATCTGAATCTTGTCTGCGGGTACCGGTCGAAGGTCTGAGCTGGGCGTGGGTATCATCTTGGCTATGTGGTCCAATATGCTCTGAACCATCTCAAAATCCAGATTGCTCATACCCTCACGAGTTGGAGGAAAACCAAGCAATGTCTCGATCTTGCTTTGTGAGAGACGAAACACATGTGCTTGTAGATCTGCTGGAGACCAAGTACTAATGGTTATGGTGGGGTAGTGGGTCCTAAGACCGTTTATCTCATGCTCGACGTTTGCCGAAAGGCCAGGGAAGGAATTGTGGACAAATATCCACTGCTTGAGTTCGTCGGGCCAATGTTCTACAGCTCCATCAAAGTCAGTATGTATCTTGTGGATAGTCTCGGCTTCTGTCAACTCATTCGGAGCGTAGACTTGGAATACTGTCTGGGTAGACACCAAGTATCCGTCACATTTCTGGTCACCCTCGTTTCCCCACGGTCTCACACGGCCGAACTCACCGTTCGGATAACACTGCTCCATCACGTCGGCAAAGAAATCTTGGTATTCTGTGCCGATCTTCTCTCGTGCCATCCTGTCGAACTTGGTTCTGAACCAGTCCTTAGCCAAGTCGTCCAAAATTGTCTCCTTTGAATGACGGTCGTCCAATGTCTCTGTCAAACATCATCACTTCAGAACTTCTCCGCAAACTCTCGTGCTGCCTTGTCCAGGTCCTGGTCGTCGACCTCTTCGCCACGGGTGGCCCAGGCGGGGAGAGGGAAGTTGATGAGGACGGGGGCGGGGATGTCAGGCTGGTGCACGATCATCGTGCCGGGCTTGATGATGGTACTGCGCAGGCGGAAGGATTCGGGCAGGTAGTCGTACTCGGGGCTCTGGCTCTCGGCAAAGTCGAGGCGCCCGTTGACGCGAATGCTGGCGTTGCCGGTAATGCCCCTTTCGACCCTGCTAGTGACCTCCCGTCCGGCTTTGGCAAGGTTACTAGCCGTTGTGTCTATGTCAAATCCACTAAGTTCTCGCTGCGGGCACCCAATGGCCTCCTGACCACTGAGCGGTGTCTCTTCCAGAGAGATACGCGAGTTCTGGATGTCTGCAAGAATCTCCTCGGACGAGTCAGTGGCCTCATCTAGTGTTGTTCTTGACATCCTTGCACCTCTTGGTTTGAGAAGTCGCTGTATTTATGACCAGTCAGATCCTGGGAGCTGGGAGAGCGTAGGCGAAACTCCCCCGTTTGCCTGTGCGCGTTTCCACCAGTTTCTAGCCACGCGTTGCCGTCACTTCTTGGTGGCATCTCTGGGAGCCTTGCCGGCACTGGGCAACCCAGCGTTCTTCTTTGGAACGGCAGGGGTCTTGGTGTTGATGGGTTTGCGCACGGTGCGGGCCTTGACACTGGAGGTGCCAAACACAGGAAGATGGACCGACTCATCCCACTTCTTCGTGGCCTCAACAGTTTCTTTGTCAGAGGCGCTCAGCGCCTGAGAGCGACTCTTGGCCGAGACCGTCATGTGATACTCCATCTGCCTGCGCTCTCTGGCCCTCGTTCTGTTCTGGTCGTAGTCGTACCATTCGTTTGCATGCTTCTCAAGGTCCTCTCGAAACTGCTCTCTGAACATTGTGGGTGACGTGAATGCGCGATACAATCCCTGAGCTGCGAGCATATCCTTGAACTGCCGCACGAGGTCTAGCTGGGTGAGGTCAATCGTGAACGGATCGACCTTCTTTCTCGAGAAGTAGTAAGTCAGTTTGAACATAGGAAGCGAAGAAGTCTTCTTGCAGCGCAGAGCCAATTTATACTCTTCTTCCATTCCGGAAGCAGCGCGTGGCGTAGGGCTGCCGAACCGACAGGCCATTATTCCGACGAAGAACGCGCACTTCCTCAGCTCCTTGTTGATAAGTGACTGTGCGTCCCCGCTCCCGAGGTCAGACGACTGATCGTGGTTCCAGAGGTAGGGCCTAAGTGAGACCCCAGTGCGCTGCCCCCATGTTGTACTCACTAGTTCGACAATGTGTCTCGCTTCCTTTGCCTGGGCTCTTGCATCATCAGCAAACGAGATGAAGACAGTAAGAACACGTTCAGGGGACGTCGCCTGAGAAACTGCGTGTTCGCTCGTGGAGCTCGTCTGTCCGCGGCTCTGCGTAGCCACTAGGACCCCTTTGTGGATTCTCGTTCCTGCTGACCGTGACCTTCAACTTCTTTACCGCGCTCGGCCCAGGCGGGGTGCGCGAGGTTGATCAGGGCAGCGGCAGGGATATCGGGCGGAGGCAAGATCACTGGGCGTGCTCTCCGTGGTCGGCGACGACACCACTCGGCCGATGACAGAGTCTCGTCGTACTCGGCGGAAGCATATGGCATATGGCGCGAAGTCGGAATGTCACGAGAAGAACGTGCTCCCTCCCTCCGAACATGCTTCAGGGTACTTACGACAATCGCGCGAACCGGAAGCCGCGTGGGGGACTGAGCCCCGAAGAGCCGTTTCACATCGAGATCTCGGCTCCGACACCTGCAGCTAGGCATCTGACCCTCCGTTGTGTCTCACTGAATCAGGATGGATTTCGGTTCTGGCTTGTGCGACGTACTGTGCGACGCTTGGCACATTGCTTGCCTGTGCGGCGAGCATCCCTTCGTCGAGATACCGATCGGCTTCCGCGGGGTGGTTCAGCGCATGGGCGACACGTGCGAGCTCGGTGTCGGTATAGCCGAGCCCCATCATCTCGCGTTCGGTTGTGTACAATTCGCGTGCTTTGGCATAATGGACGCCAGCTTGCTGGAATTTCTTGAGCGTGAGGTTGAGATCGCCTACACTCTGCAGCGCATTGGCGAGCCCGAGGTTATTGCCTTCCTGCGTGAAGAGCTTCATAGCTTTGGTGTAGTGCTGGCGCGCGTGGTCAATCTCCCCCAGGCGCTTCTCCAGATCGCCGAGACCTCTCAGCGCATTGGCGAGCCCGAGGTTGTCTCGTTCCTTCGTGAAGAGATCGATAGCTTCCGTGTAGTGCTGGCGCGCGTGGTCAATCTCCCCCAGGCGCTTCTCCAGGTCACCGAGACTACTCAGCGTATTGGCGAGCCCGAGGTTGTCTCGTTCCCGCGTGTAGAGTTTTGTGGCTTCCGTGTAGTGCTGGCGCGCTTGGTCAATCTCCCCGAGGCGGCTCTCCAGATCGCTGAGACCTCTCAGCGTATTGGCGAGCCCGAGGTCGTCTCGTTGCTTCGTGAAGAGATCGATAGCTTCCGTGTAGTGCTGGCGCGCTTGGTCAATCTCCCCGAGGCGGCTCTCCAGATCGCTGAGACCTCTCAGCGTATTGGCGAGCCCGAGGTCATTTTGCTCCTTCGTGAAGAGATCGATGGCTTCCGTGTAGTGCTGGCGCGCTTGGTCAATCTCCCCCAGGCGCTTCTCCAGGTCACCGAGACCTCTCAGCGCATTGGCGAGCCCGACATTGGTATGCTCCCGCGCAAAGAGCATCATGGCTTCTGTGTAGTGCTGGCGCGCTTGGTCAATCTCCCCCAGGCGCTTCTCCAGGTCACCGAGGCTACTCAGCGCATTGGCGAGCCCGAGGTTGTCTCGTTCCCGCGTGTAGAGTTTTTTGGCTTCTGTGTAGTGCTGGCGCGCTTGGTCAATCTCCCCCAGGCGCTTCTCCAGGTCACCGAGACTCTTCAACGCATTGGCGAGCCCGAGGTTGCCTCGTTCCTTCGTGAAGAGATCGATAGCTTCCGTGTAGTGCTGGCGCGCGTGGCCAATCTCCCCGAGGCGGTCCTCCAAGCGGCCGAAGCGTGTCAGTACGTTGGCGATCTCGAGGTTCTCTCGTTCCTGCGTGTAGAGCTTCATGGCTTCGGTGTAATGTTGACGCGCTGCTTCAGTCTCCCCGAGGCGGATCTCCAGGTCGCCGAGGCCTCTCAGCGTGTTGGCGAGCAGGTAGTCTTCTCGCTGCTGCCGAAAGAGCCTCATGGCGTCCGTGTAGTCCTGACGCGCTGCTTCAGTCTCCCCGAGGCGATCTTCCATGCGACCAAGATGTTGAAGCGTGTGCCCGACGTCCACATCGCGGTGTGCCCGTTGCTGAATTGGCAAGAGCGCGTGCAAGATGTCGATGCTCAGCAGCGGGCGATATCGATATGAATTCGACAGCACCCGGCTCAATGTCCCAAGTGGTTCTGCCCATCGCGTTCCACGTTGCCCCGCCCACACGACTGCTTCGTACAGATTTGGCAGTTCGGGCAATAGGCGGTCGAGGGCAATGCCGTGCGCCGTGCGATCGTGACCCAGTTCGGTCTGCTGTGCGATCGCCGCAAGTCCGGAGAAGTAGGCGACTACAGGGCTGAGAAGGTTATCTATGTTCAGGCCAACTGCTTCCTCCAGTGCCTTCTCCAATATGAACCGACGCAAAGGCGCAGTCATCGAAACGGTCATTTCGCTCGTGCGAGACTCGCCTGTTCCTTTTCCCGGACTATGTGGCTGCGAGAGATGGATGATGCTCAATCGCAAGAGGATCTGGCGCTCTCGAAACCCGTGATCCGCAAACGCTTTTGTTACTGCATCGAAGGCTGCCGCCGACATCCCTTCGGGAAAGAGCGCACACAATCCCCACAGTGTAACAGCGTCGGCGGACTCGCTTTGTACGACGGCTAGGGAACGTTCGAATGAGACTGCCAGCGAAGTAGGTCGGTCCTTGCCGTGTGGAAGTCGTGCCAGTCGCGTCGCGTCATTTCTCCACCGCTGGATCAGTTCATGCAACGAGGCAGTCTGGTAGGCTTGTGCGGCAACAAGAACGATCGAGAGTGCGTGGCAATCAAGATCTGTGCACACAAACCTATGTAGTTCAGGTGAGTCAGTTTGTGGAGAGTGGAACTCGCTCCTGTTCCATTCGCTTATGAATAGCTCTACCGCTGCATCCGGATCAAGTTGAAGGATCGGCAGATCACGCCCGAATTGTGCTGCATGTTCGCGCGATGACGCAAGCACACGCACGCCCGGGAGGTCGACGAGTGTTGCGAGCGCAGCGCGCGCGTCGTCATCGCTCAGCATGTTCTCGAGGTTGTCAAGATAGAGCAGGGACGGTTGCGCAGCAATGGCAGCATACACCTTGTCCGATGTCGCTTGTGGCACGTGGAACGCGTCGGCGAGGCGCGCTAACAGACCGGCTTCTTCACGCACGTCCACCAGTTCGATGTAGTACACACGCGCGCTCCGCCGGCGACGCAGAAATTGCTGCAACGCTTCTCTGCACACCTCGCTCTTGCCGATTCCCGGGGCCCCGGTAACCAGCAGGATCTTCGAAGCAGGTAGCGGCCTCGCTGTGCAAAGAGGGGTCGCTTCACGCAAAAACTGCAGGACAGCCGTCACTTCGCCCGTGCGTCCCACAAATTTGGTCGTGTGTGCGAGGAGCGCGTCGTTCGCGCTGGTGACAAGGCGATTGCGGCCCACCAGGAGCATGGACGGTGGCACAAGTGATGCCAAAATCGTCTCAATCAGGTCAGACCGTTTGTGCGGGAACCAGATTGGGGTGATGCCGTGGTTGGACAGGAATTGCCGCCGCTGAGCATATTCACTGGCGGTCGCGGGGTATTCGACAATTGCGAAATGCTCCAGCGTGGGGTTCGCTTGTACGACCTGTGCCAGCAACCGCATCCAGCGATCCGACCCCAGGCTACAACCAATGAATAACACCGTCCTTGCGGCGAACAGAAGGCGCAAGATTTGGCTCAGAGGCGAACCGGGGGAGTAGTACTTGTCGTAATCCGCGCGCGTGAGGACCAGATCGTCGTGATCTTCCGTGTCACCAAGTAGTTTCAACAGGAAGTGTCTATCCTGCGTCAGTGCTTGGTATGCACCCGTCGCTCTGGCGCCCCACACGACGTGCTCGAATCTCGCGCCTGCCATGTCGAACGCGCGTTCCAGAACGTGATCGAAGTTCGTGGTGATGACAGGCCCCCGCGCGAGGAGCGGCAGTACTGTCACCGAGCCGGCAAGCCGATGGTTACGGAGTCTTGAGTCCCCAAACTCGGCGTCAATCGCGTCGAGGAAAGCACGATGTCCCAATGCCGTTAGAACAACATCGCTGGCGCGCTCTTGGTCACCGCCCTCGAGATTCATCTGGACGGTCTGTTCAATTCCGGCTTTGCGCGCCTGATCCAGCAGGAACATGCTCCAGCTCTTGAAGCCAAGTTGGACCGAGAGTCCCTCGCCGACGAATGGAACAATGCCAAGAGGCGTCGAGATTTGTCTTCTCAGGCGCGGCCAGTTGTCGCTATTCTCGCCAAGCGGGTCGAGCAGGGCGGAGAGTTGATGATCCATCATCTTAGTCTTCCTCATGGTCTCTCTGAGTAGCTGCGGGTGTACCTGCACGCAGCGGGTTTCGCAGGCGAGTTCTGACACGGCAAGGCACGGGGTTGGATTGGCTGGGCAGCCCACAAAGGCAGAGCGCCGCGGTGCTGGCCGCGTTGGGGCATCTTGCTTGGCTGGCCGTGGCAGGGTTCCCTAGACTCAAGACGGAGACCATGGTGCGCGAGGTCGACAGGCGTCAGGGCGGAAGAACAGGCGAGCGTCTCATCGTTGGAACGCGCAAAGAGAAGGATCTGAACGAACCTAGCCGGGTCTGTGATGGGACACTCTGGGAAGGGAGAGAGCTTGGTTTCTTTCACTAGAACTTCTCCGCGAACTCTCGTGCTGCCTTGTCCAGGTCCTGGTCGTCGACCTCTTCGCCACGGGTGGCCCAGGCGGGGAGGGGGAAGTTGATGAGGACGGGGGCGGGGATGTCGGGCTGGTGCACGATCATCGTGCCGGGCTTGATGATGGTGCTGCGCAGGCGGAAGGACTCGGGCAGGTAGTCGTA
>DASVKR010000145.1:0-5143 GCA_036385275.1 Candidatus Cryosericum sp.
TCGTCTCCTGCGTCGATCATGCGCGCCATGTAGTATAGCGCAGCGTCTGGATCAGAGCCACGCATCGACTTGATGAATGCCGAGGCAAGATCATAGTGTTCCTGCTCAAAGTTCTTGGCTACTGGAACCTCTTTGAGCAGCTCGGTCAGGTCTACTCCCTCTACGAGGCTTCCTGACTGGTATAACCAGACGAGAGCATTGATGGCGACGCGCGCGTCCCCCGAACTGAAGGCCGCCACGCGACTTAACACGGTCCCACCCACCTGCATGCCTGCTTTCTCACATCCCTGAGTGAGAATATGCGTGATCTCGGGCGTGCTCAGCGGCCCAAATCGCAACATGAAGATTCTCGAGCGTAAAGCAGGCGACAATGCAGCGTAGGGACTCTCCGTCGTCAGGCCGACAAAAGTCATCAGCCGGTTTTCCAGCATGGGCAGAAGAAAGTCCTGCTGAACCCGGTTGAACCGGTGAACTTCGTCCACAACCAGGAGGAAAGGATGCCCTGCATGGCGAGCCACAATCTGACGCAACTCAGGTACGCCCGCCGAGACGGCAGTCACGTACTCCATCACCTCACCCAACTGTGCAGCCACCAGCCGCGCGAACGTCGTCTTTCCACACCCAGGAGGTCCCCAGATGATCGCACTGAACGGTACACGATCACTGACGAACTTCCGAAGCGGTGTACCAGGCCCTGCAACCGCAACCTGACCCACGAACTCATCCAGGCTGGACGGTTCAAACCCCTGGAATATGCGCTGCGTATCTTCCATACTTGAGGTTATAGCACCGCAAAGCGGTCAACGCAACGCGAAGGTTCAAATCTGTGTCACACATTCCTGTAGTAGATTCTTGGATTGAGCGCGTCGACTACTCTGACATTCTTATATCCTTCTTGCTGCAACTCTTCAACGATCCCGTCGGAGATCTTCTCGATGAGTGTCCAAGCAATAGCCTTGCAAAAGAAGCAGACGGGTGTGTTACTGGTGAAGCTCATCCATATCTCCGTCACCAGTTCATTGGCCGTATAGCCGTAAACCAGTCCTTCCGTTACAATATCCATGCCGGTTTCGGGGTCACGTACCCGTTTCAGTGTCGCAATGACTGTTGCTCTGCCATTCATGATGGCCACCTCTAAAATTGTTGTGCGAACTTCCAATGATCTCCCTGATGTCCCCTTCGTACTCGATTGCGTCTTGCATCACCACGAGTCGAGGCAAGATAGACTGGCAACTGCACTGTTTAGCATTATAATCCCGATGCCGCAGGCTCACAAACCAACAAAGGAGAAACCGATGCATCCCATAGCTCTTGTCATTGGAAGCCTCACTATTCGCTGGTATGGTATCATGATCGCTGTCTCGATCGCCATCAGTATCACCGTCGTCTACATCGAGTCACGACACCAGGACATCAACACTGATGATGTCCTGGACCTGGCTATCGTCGCCGTTATCGGTGGCATTCTGGGAGCTCGCATCGGCTGGATTATGACGTCTCCGAATGTCGTGTGGTATCTCGCCCATCCCCTCCGCATCCTTGCGATCTGGGAAGGGGGGCTCTCCTACTTTGGAGGCATCCTTGGCGGTGTCGTTGCTGCCCACTTCTTCATTCGGCGTCGGCGGATGGGATTCTGGCGGATGGCTGATCTTGTGGCACCCCTGCTTGCCCTGTCCTTCGGCATCGGAAAGGTCGGCTGCTGGCTCAATGGCTGCTGCAACGGAACAGCTACGACATCGTGGCTTGGAGTCATCTTCACCAACCCCTTGTCCCAGTCCGATCTTCTCAATCAGAAAATTTGGCCAGCTCAGCTGTTCAACTCCGCTTCCGGCTTTCTCGTGTTTGCCGTTCTATTCTGGGTCGTCCGAAAGCACAAACGCTATGATGGTCAAGTCTTCATCTGGTACCTATACTTCTACGGCGCCACCAGCTTCATCGTAGAGTTCTTCCGCTACATTCCCGTCCACGTGCTCCGCTTGACCCCAAACCAGTGGACGGACATCACGATCATCATATTGGGAATCATCGCCTCAGTGATTCTCGGGCGCCGCCCTCCGGTCCGTCCCATGCCTCCTGAACAGTCGGAAGCACTCGATGGGACAGCACAGGATGGTCAAGAGTCTGACGGTTGACACGACTCTCCACAATGCATTGCTTTTCAACGCTAACAAAGTGGGTACACTATGGTTATGACTAAAACACAATCGCAACACACTGAACACACGACCCGACACCACGACATCATCCGCATTACTCCCCTTGGAGGTCTCGGGGAGATTGGCAAGAATATGACCGTTTATGAGGTCAATGATGATGCAGTAATTGTCGATGCGGGGTTCAAGTTCCCCGAATACGACATGCAGGGGATCGACTATGTCATTCCCAACATGGACTACCTCGACCAGATCAAGGACAAGATCCGTGGCATCCTCATCACACATTCGCACATGGACCACATCGGAGCACTAGGCTACACACTGGAGCATGTCCGCGCACCCATCTATGCCAGCAAGTTCGCCCTCGGAATCATCGATGACGTCATCCCTGGCCGGATGAAGCCCTACGAAACCAGAGCAGTGCAGGCAGGCGACCGCATCAAGATAGGCAACATGGACGTCGAGTTCGTTCGCGTTACCCATTCGGTGCCCGAGAGCATGGCAATTGCCATCCGCACGAGCGAGGGAATCATTCTTCACACTGGCGATTACAAAATCGATCAGACCCCCGTCGACGACAAGCCCATCGATCTTCAGAAGTTCAGCGCCCTCGGGCGCGAGGGGATACTCCTGCTTCTGTCTGACTCGACGAACGCCGAGGAGTCGGGCTTCGCGGGTTCGGAACGTGACCTGCGGTCGACATTCGACACCATTGTCCACGAATCCAAGGGCCGTATCATCTTCAGTACGTTCTCCAGCAACATCCACCGCATTCAACAGATCATGGACGCGGTTGCCCCTCAGGGTCGCAAGGTCTTCGTGGACGGTCGGAGCATCATCAGTTCCGTCAAAGTGGCCCGCAAGGTCAAGATCATGGAAATGCCTGAGAACGTATTCGTCCAGCAGGATGAGATGGGGAGCGTCCCCAAGGACAAGTTGCTTATTGTCACGACCGGAACTCAGGGCGAGCCCATGAGTGGCCTGTCCCGTCTTGCTCGCGGCGAACACGACTTCGTGAAGATCACAAAAGGCGACACAGTTGTGCTTTCTGCAGATCCGATCCCGGGCAATGAAGAGATGGTAGCTCGCACGGTCGACAACCTGTTCCGCCGAGGCGCCAACGTGTTCTACCGTCGCGAGGACAAGGTTCACGTGTCCGGCCATGGCGCTCAGGGAGATCTCAAGCTGATGCTCTCGCTGACGCGCCCCAAGTTCTTCGTGCCGATTCACGGGGAGTACCGGCATCTTCTCTGGAACAAGCGCCTTGCCGAGAGCGTCGGTATCCCGGGCTCACACGTTTTTATCCTCGAAAACGGTCAGTGCTTCACGGTGGACAGCGAACACCTGACCGCGCTCAAGCGCATACCCGCCGAAGGACTGCTGATCGACGGTCTCGCCCTGGGGTTACCTGATAGCCCTATTCTCACGGACCGCGCCCGCCTGGCCAAAGACGGCATTTTGGTCTCAGTTGTAAGCATTGACAGTATGACCGGAAAGATCCTTGCCGGTCCGGAAATCGTGACGAAGGGCGTCGTGACTGACGACGACGCAATCCTTACGGACCTGACTCGCGAGATGAAGGCCTACATGGTGACCCATCGCAACAAGGATGTACGCGCGACGCCTGATTTGCAGCTTGACTTACGCAAATTCTCGGCTAAATATATATACGACAAAACGCACCGGCGGCCCATCGTCATCCCGGTCATCCTGGAGCGCTAGTCTCAAATCCTTCAGGCGGGGGTGGCGAAATGGCAGACGCGCTAGGTTCAGGTCCTAGTGATCGCAAGGTCGTGAGGGTTCAACTCCCTCTCCCCGCACCACTTGGCGAGAAGACATACTGTTTCTTATGATGTTGAAACACTTCCTGAACGTTACGGGCCCCGAAAGGGGCCCCTCTGATTTGCCAGTTGTTCCGGCCTTGTTGCCATTTGGCCAGTGCTGTCTATAATGGGAGCCACTATGAAAAGATACCGTCGCTCACTCTCCTGCATTGTAGCCCTCGCCGTAGTTCTGGCCGTCGTGACCATGCCGTCAGCCCGAGGCGCCACAGTCACTGAGGTTGTCGTTGACAAATCATTCCACATCACGGTCCTGAGAACCGCAGCCGGCACTCTCGCATTCCCGGACGCGACTGGAACCACCGGCGAAAGCGCCACGCCCGTCGGCACCTACAAAGTGACTGTGAAGCAGGCCAACCCGAACTGGCACTGGGAAGGCAAGGTATATGCCCCGTACCTTCAGGACAAGGCAAATGGCCTGGGGGTCCGCTGGATTGGCATTTCGCTTCCAACATACGGGATGCACGGAACGAACGATCCGTTCAGCATCGGCAAGGACATATCGCACGGGTGCGTACGCCATCAGAACGTCGACGTGACGAAGGCCTTCCCAATGATCCCGACAGGGACGCCGGTCAGAATCATTGAGACTCCAGTCCCTCAGCGAACCGAGGGCATGGTCACCGACTTCCTGGAGCTGTACGACCTGCTCGCAGTTATGGGAGGCTCCCATTAGGAGCTGAAGTCATTCGACGCCAACGAAGGAGGCGGGAGGCTGCACGCTCGACAACGAGCGGGTCTCCACTGCAATGGAGAAACTCTCGAAGCATCAGATAATCGTCCTGATCATCGCTGTTCTCGCCTTGGGAACGGGCGCCGGGTTGTTCGTCGGCTCGCGCCTCTACAAACCCACGCCCAACGCGCTCCCACAGATTGTCAATGACCCGACGATAGCGGATGTCGCGCCTACGGTCCCCGTTTCCATCAACGTGTATGTGACTGGTGCCGTCCTCCATGCAGCTGTATACGCGCTGCCGGAGGGTTCCATTGTCCGGGACGCAGTGGCGGCCGCCGGAGGTGCCACGAACGACGCTGATCTCATTGCGGTCAACCTGGCGGCTCGCCTTGAGGACGGTGAACAAGTCACTGTCCCGATCAAGTCACCAGATGGCACCAGCACCATAGTGTCTTCCACGCCACCCTCCT
>DASVKR010000146.1:0-3022 GCA_036385275.1 Candidatus Cryosericum sp.
ACGGCGACAAGGACGTTTTTGTCCACTACAGCGCCATCCTCGGTTCAGGTTTCAAGTCGCTGAAGGAAGGCGACGCGGTCGAATTTGAAGTCGTGCAAGGCGACAAGGGTCCGCAGGCCAAGGACGTTACGATCAAGTAGTCTTCCCCCTATACTGAACCCAATCAGCCCCCAGCTTTCGCTGGGGGCTTTCGTTTTTCCTGCCCTCTTGACTATGACGCAACGTCATGGTGTATGTTGCCGTGGTACGGAAGGGAGCAAGGATGACCTACACGATAGGGAAGGGACCACACGATAGAAACGATGGATACGACGACAATGTTTGACGCGTTCGACGAGCGCGCTCTGGAGGAACATCGGACGAAGTACGCAGACGAGGCGAAGCAGCGGTGGGGCACGACGGACGCCTATGTGGAATCCCAGAGACGTACGTCGAAGTATACGAAGGAAGACTGGAAGCGCATCCAGCAGGAAGGTGCAGAGATCAGAGTAGGCTTGGCGGCTCTCATGGGCCACAGTCCCTCCGACCCGCGCGTACAGGCTCTGGTGAAGCGCTTTCACGAGTACATGAGCACCAACTTCTACGCCTGCTCGCTCGAGATGCTGTCTGGTCTCGGTGACATGTATGTGAGCGACCCTCGCTTCACCGCGACATACGACAAGGTGAAACCAGGACTGGCCCTGTTCATCCGTAACGCTATCAAGATCTACTGCACGGCAAACGGCGTGTAGGATCGAGGAAGCGCTGGACCAATAACGATCGCCCCGGCTGTATGCCGGGGCGATCGTTTCTCCACACGAAGAGTAAGCTAGATGAAGAAGTTGATATGACCCTGGTCTGCATCGCCCAGCATGGTCGCTACACCACCCTCTTCGATGCCATCGATGAGCTCTTCGCGGTGGATCCCCATGAGGTTCATCGACATCGTGCACGCGATGAATGTGCCGCCGCCATCGAGGACGGATCGCATCATTGCCTCGACAGGCGTCACGTTGTGCTTCTTCATGAGGCCCAGGATCATGGCGGTGCCCATACCCATCATGTGCATCTTGCTCAGGATGAGGTGCGTAGCGCCACGCGGCATCATCATGCCAAACATCCGTTCGATGAATGTCTTCTTGATGCGTACGTTCTCGTCTTTGCGCAGGACGTTCAGGCCCCAGAAGGTAAAGAACATGCTGACCTTCTTGCCCATAGCCTGAGCGCCGTTCGCGATGATGAACGCCGCAATGACCTTGTCCAGGTCGTTGCTGAACACGATGATGGTCGCGTGGTCGTCCGCCTTGGCCGGGACGACGACTCCTGCTGTGGCAGCCACCTGAAGAGGCTTCCGGAGTGTCGCCGTGACCAGCTTTCCGCGCTGGCGGTCCACCACTTCCAGACCCTGTGCCTGGGCAAAGGCTGCGACGTCGGCGTAGAACCCGGGGTCCGAAGCCGTGACCTTGATCATATCACCAGGCCCTGTTTGCGCCAGTGCTTCTTTCAACTTGAGCAGCGGTCCTGGGCACTGAAGACCACAGGCGTCAATCTCCACAGTCTTCGCCGAAGCTGCGGTGCGTGGCGCCGGCAATTCCACCTTCGTGGCGCACGGCCCGCTCGTACAGGTCTGCTGATCGTCCGCCTCGCGTTCGGGTCGCTTCGGCTGTTCCTCGATACCATGTGTCACCGCAGCCTCCCAACTCGTATAGCCACCGGTCAGGTTGGCAACCTGGAACCCGTTCTGGGCCAGGATCCTCTGTGCAACGTACCCACGCAGGCCTGCCTTGCAGTAGGTAAGGATGATCTTCTTTCCCTCGGGCAACTCGCCGATACGGTTGCGCAGTTCGGGAAGAGGGATGGTCAGCGCGCCGGGAATGATGCCACAGGATGTCTCTTCCGGTTCACGCACGTCCAGGAGGATCGCACCTTTGGCAAGCTCTTCGGCAAGATGGTCGGGAGCCACGACGGGTGCCAGGTTCTCGAGGTCGTTCTGGGCTACAAAGCCCGCCATGTTGACCGGGTCCTTGGCACTGCCGTAGGGTGGAGCATAGGCAAGCTCGAGGTCAGTGAGGTCGTCGACGGTGGCACCCAGACGCATGGCTGTGGCCAGGACGTCGATGCGTTTGTCCACACCGTCGTAGCCGGCGGCCTGAGCACCGAGCAACTTGCCCTCGGGGCTGTAGAGCAGTTTGATATGGACTGGCGTGCTTCCCGGATAGTATCCGGCATGTGAACCCGGGTGGATGGTGACGGACCGGAAGGGGATGCCCAGTTTCGTCAACAGAGCCGCGCTGGCGCCGGTGGCTCCTGCGGCCAGGTCGAAGACCTTGACGATGGATGTCCCCTGCGTGCCTTTGTAGATATCATCTCTGCCGACGATGTTGTTGGCGGCGATGCGTGCCTGCCGGTTGGCCGGGCCCGCGAGCGGGATGAGCGCCTTGCTCTTCGTGATGAAGTGTTCGACCTCGATGACGTCGCCGATTGCGTAGATGTTGGGGTCACTGGTTCGCAGGTGCTCGTCCACCAGGACGCCGTGGGAGGTGCCGATCGTGAGCCCAGCGTGTTCGGCTATTTGTGTGTTCGGTCGTACACCGATGGCGAGGATGACCATGTCTGCTGCAAGTTGTGTCCCGCTGGTCAGGGTTACCGTCAGTGTGCCGTCCACGTTCTTCGCAAACGATTTGACTCCATCACCCAGGTGCAGGTCGACACCATGCATCTGCAGTTCCTGATGAGCGTAGGCAGCGATGTCGGGGTCGAGGAACGCCAGCACCTGCGGCAGCATCTCGACCAGTGCGACGCCGACCTTCTGCTCCCTCAGGTTCTCTGCGACTTCGACGCCGATGAAACCCCCTCCGACGACGACGGCTTTCCTGGCACCAGCATGGACGGCCTGGATGATACGGTCCATATCAGGGATGGTCCAGAGTGAATAGATGCCCTCACTGTCGATGCCTGGGATGGGTGGGCGCAGGGGAGAGCCGCCGGGAGACAGGACGAGTTTGTCATACCGGTCGGTCGTCTCGGTGCCGGTGGCGAGTTC
>DASVKR010000147.1:0-16979 GCA_036385275.1 Candidatus Cryosericum sp.
AAGGACACGTCGTGCCGCCCCATCTCATCAACTATCGTGCCAATATCATGGCACTGTATATGCTCGGCGTCGACAAGGTCGTCACGACGAGTGCCGTTGGGTCACTCAAAGAATCAGTTGCGCCTGGATCGTATGCGCTGATGGACGGTTTCCTGGACTTCACCAAAGTCCGGGCGCAGACATTCTTCGATGTTGGCAAGGTCGTCCACACCGACATGACCCATCCCTACAGTGCAGCCATTACGGACGTACTGGCTACGGAGATGTTGGCCTTGGGCCTTTCGCTTCAGACCGGTGAAGTGTACGTAGCGGCGGAAGGCCCGCGCTTCGAATCGCCGCAGGAAGTCCGCATGTATGCGGCCATGGGCGGATCGGTGGTCGGGATGACGGGCTTGCCTGAAGTGACGCTTGCCCGTGAGGCGGGTCTCGAGTATCAGACAATCGCCATCGTCACGAACTACGCGGCCGGCATGGGGACCTCGCTACTTACGCACAAAGAGGTTCTCGGCGCCATGGCTGCAGCATCGACATCGCTGGTTGAGGTTCTGCGCCTATCTCTTCCACGTATCGCGCAACTCCCAGCTGGACGAGCTGACGATGAGCAACCGCTCGACTTTCTGTTGAATTCATGAGGGTAGAGTTGCTGGCTCATACTCCCGACGCTGACGTGCTATGTGCATACGCTGCTCACATCTGCTACAGCACCGAACCATTTCATGCTGATCGAAGCGCTGGTATTCTGCGCAAGGTCTGTGGCAACGGCCATCTGTCCGTTCTCGAGCATGCCAGTTTCACATTTCTTGTCGAGGGGCTGTCGCGTGCAGCTTCCCATCAGTTGGTGCGGCACAGGCTCGCCTCGTACTCGCAGCAGAGCCTCCGGTTCACCAAGGCTCAACCGGTCTTCGTCTCTCCCGCGGGCCACGATTTCAGACGCTTCTATGAGCTGGCTTATAAGGAATATGAACGCCTGCTCGCAGACGGTGTGCACGAGGAAGACGCTCGTTATGTCCTTCCACAGGGCGTTGCGTCACGTCTGGTAGTTACGATGAATGCCAGGGAACTGAGACATTTCTTTGAGCTGCGTTGCTGTCTAAGGGCACAGTTCGAGATTCGGGCTCTGGCGTGGCTTATGCTGGCAAAGGCCAAAGCCGTGGCGCCCCTCCTGTTCGAGAATGCCGGCCCGGTATGTCTACAGGGAATGGAGTGCCCGGAACGCTCGTTTGCGTGTCACCTGAAAACGAAGGGAAAGGGAGGAAAATCGGGATGACGGGAACAATGCTGGCGCTTGTGAAGGAACGTCCAGAACGTGGGGCAATACTGACGAAGGTGAGCATCCCCAGAGTCGCAGAGGACGAAGTGCTGGTCAAGATCGACTATGCTTCTATCTGTGGCACAGATGTCCATATCTACGTGTGGAACGAGTGGGCACAGAATCGGATTAAGACTCCACATATCATGGGTCATGAGTTCGCCGGGCACGTTCTGGAGATAGGCAGGTCCGTGCGAGGATTCAAGGAAGGCGATTTCGTCAGTTCCGAGACACATATTTACTGTGGGCATTGCTATCAGTGTCATACGGGCCACAGTGAGGTCTGCCAGAACCTCCAGATCCTGGGAGTGGACCGCGCCGGTGCATTTGCAGAGTATATTGCCGTTCCAGAGCGCGTGCTCTGGAAAAACGACGAGTCTATTCCAGCTGCGTGGGCTTCCATACAGGAGCCGATGGGAAACGCATTGGATACCGTCAATGCCGAGTCGGTATCGGGGAAGACCGTCCTCGTCACAGGTGCAGGTCCGATCGGGGTACTCGCCGTGGGGATTGCCAGGGCTTTCGGTGCCACGCAGCTTTTTGTGACTGATCTTTCGGACTATCGGCTCGATCTCGCCAAGAGCATGGGTGCGGATTTCGTTCTCAATCCCAGCCGTGACGACATCGAGGCCGCGATCAGGGAGCAGACGCATGGCATTGGCGTCGACGTCGTGCTGGAGATGTCCGGCAGCGAGAAAGCCATGCACCAGGGCCTGAAGGCGCTGACACCAGGCGGACGCATGTCGATGCTCGGTCTTCCTGAGCGCCCTGTGACCATTGATCTGACCAACGAAGTCATCTTCAAGGAAATCCGTATCTACGGCATTACGGGACGTAAGATCTTCTCGACGTGGCAGACTGTTTCCCGACTGCTTGCTTCGCGCATTGTGGACCCGAGTCCTGCCATTACACATCAACTGAAGTTTGAGGACTGGCAGACAGGTATGGACGCCATGGTCGCCGGGACGTGTGGCAAAGTCGTTCTCCAGGTTGCTGGGAGGTAGTGGAATGAACGAGAAGTTCCAGGGGATGATGCAGGCCGAGCTTGACCGGCTCGAGAAGGAAGGGCTCAGTCTCCGCATACGAACGCTCGACTCCGAACAGGGTCCAGCATGTACCATCGATGGCAAATACGTCGTGAATCTTGCTGCCAACAACTACCTGGGCATCATTGCTCGCAAAGATGTCAAGGAAGCCGCCAAGAAGGCTATCGACGAGTTCGGCGTTGGATCCGGCGCTGTCAAGACGATCATCGGTAATACGCGCCTGATCGTCGACGGCGAGAAGAAGCTGGCGAAGTTCAAAGAGGTCGAGGACGTTCTCATGTACCAGGGAGGTCTGACCGCGAATTCTGGTACCATTCCGGCGCTTGTCCACGACGGAGACCTTATCTTCAGCGACGAACTGAATCATGCCAGCATCATCGACGGTTGCCGTCTCAGCAAGGCGAAGGTCGTGCCCTTCAAGCACTGCGACGTTGTCAGTCTCGAAGAGAAGATCAAGGAATACGAGAGCGAGCCGGGCACGAAGATGGTCATCACCGACGGCGTCTTCAGCATGGACGGGGACATCGCTCCGTTGCCCGATATCGTCGAAGTAGCCAAGAGACATGGCGCGGTCACCATGGTTGATGATGCGCACGGCGAGGGAGTTCTGGGAGATCACGGGCGTGGCATTGTGAATCATTTCCATCTCGAGGGAGAAGTCGATGTCGAGGTCGGGACCATGTCGAAGGCGTTCGGTGTAGTGGGTGGATATGTCGCGGGCACGCACACGCTTGTCGAGTATCTCAAGAACAAGTCCCGCACAATCCTGTTCAGCTCAACCATCACGCCGGCCGATGCCGGTGCAATCCTGAAGGTCATCGACATCTTGACCGAGAGTGATGATCTGGTGCGCAAGCTGTGGGAGAACGCAGCGTACTTCAAGGCCAAAATGAAGGCCTATGGATTTGACACTTGGCGAAGCGAGACCCCGATCACCCCCATCATCATTGGCGATGGCCAGCTTGCCAAGAATCTCTCTGCCAGGCTGTTTGAGAAGGGAGTCTTCGCGCAGTCACTCGGCTTCCCGACGGTTCCAAAGGGCCTGGCGCGTATCCGCTGTATGCTGTGTTCGACACACACGAAGGAACAACTCGACTTTGCGGCCGACATGTTCCATGAGTCGGCTCTTGAGCTGGGTATTCTAAAGAGCTAGGCGTCTGATGTCCTATCCCAGTGTTCAGGCTCTGATCCTAGCCGGAGGACTCGGCACCCGCATGAAGAGTGCAGTACCCAAGGTTCTCCATGATGTCCTTGGCCATCCCATGTTGTGGTACGTTGTTGATGCGCTGAAGGACATCGATGCGCAGCCGATTGTCGTCACGCCGGCAGCGAATGATGCGTTTCGCGCAGCGTTCGGCGACTGCCTGACCTACGCGGTTCAGCCCGAACAGCATGGCAGCGGTCACGCCGTCCAGTGTGGCATGGAGCACGTTTCAGCGGAGTACGTCCTCGTATGCAACGGGGATGATCCCTTTCCGTCCGCAGAGGACTACCGAGAGTTTCTTGACGAGAGTCTCGCTGAACATGCAGACGCAGCAGTCCTTGCGGCGTATCTCGAAGACCCCGGCCAACTGGGACGCGTCGTGCGGACCGTTGATCATGCGTTTGTTGGCATTGTGGAGGCACGAGACGCGCAGCCGGAACAAGTTGGCATTCATGAGATCAACACGGGCATCTACCTGTTCCGTTCGGCAGATCTTCGCAGGTGGCTGGCACAGATGAAGCCGAACAATACTCAGGGTGAGTACTACATCACGGATTGTCTCGCAATGGCCGTACAGAGTGGCGGTCATGTGCATTGCGGTGTAGCTCGCGGTGCGTGGGAGATGTCCGGCGTGAACGACCGGGCGGAGCTCGCGCTGGCCGCCGGCCTGCTTCAGCGCCGGAAACTGAACCAACTGTACGGGGAGGGCGTCACTATCGACATGCCGGGAACAGTCCGGGTCGATTGGGACGTCGTCGTCGGACGCGATTCGGAGATCCGGCAGGGTTCCTGTCTGAAGGGGAGCACCAAGGTAGGCAACTCCAGCATCATTGGACCCAACACGATTCTCATCGACGCGCAGGTGGGCGATGAGACAACGGTTCTGGCTTCGCTCGTGGAGGGCTCCACGATAGGCAGCAACTCTGCAGTTGGTCCCTTTTCCTACATCCGGCCGGGGACTCAGATGGCCGAACGATCAAAAGTTGGCGCTTTCTGCGAACTCAAGGCCTCATCCCTGGGAGCAGGGAGCAAGGTCCCACATCTTTCGTACATCGGCGACGCTGCCATTGCCGAGAACGTCAATGTCGGGGCTGGCACGATCACCTGCAACTACGATGGATTCACGCATGCCAAGCACCACACGGTCATCGAGAAAGACGTCTTCATCGGCGCCAACAACAATCTGGTCGCCCCAGTGACAATTCATGAGGGAGCATACACTGCGACCGGGTCGACGATCACCCATGATGTGCCTCCGGAAGCTCTTGCCATCGCACGAGCGGTGCAAGTCGACAAAGAGGGATGGGTCAGGAGGAAGAAACATGGACAGTGAGTATAACCCGATCAAAATCTTCTCTGGCAATGCAAACAAACCGTTGGCCGAGAAGGTTGCGTCCTATCTTGGCATTCCTCTCGGTCAGGCTGAGGTTGGCCGTTTCCCCGACGAAGAGATCAAACTGCGTATCAGCGAGAACGTGCGGGGGTTAAACGTCTACGTCATCCAACCCACTAATGCGCCTGCAGAGAATCTGTTGGAACTGTTGATCCTGCTTGACGCTCTGAAACGTGCTTCAGCCGCGAGCATAACAGCGATCATCCCGTTTTTCGGCTATGCACGCCAAGATCGGAAAGTTCGTTCGCGAGAACCAATCAGTGCCAAACTGGTCGCGAATCTCGTGACAGTGGCGGGTGCAGACCGCGTGGTCGCAATCGATCTCCATGCTGCCCAGATTCAAGGCTTCTTCGACATCCCTGCTGACAACTTGACGGCCATGGTCCAGTTTGCGCAGTATATCAAGCGCCAGGAGCTGGGAGACCTTGTTGTCCTGTCTCCCGATGTGGGAGGCGTGGCGCGGGCCAGTACGTTTGCCCAGACCATTCATGCTTCGCAGGCCCTGTTTGTGAAGAGGCGTCTTTCGCCGGACGCGGTCGAGATTCAGTCACTCATCGGCGATGTACAAGGCAAGAACGTGATTATTGCCGACGATGCAATCCATACGGGCAATACGATGTTGAGTGCCTGCAACCGTGCCCTGACCGAGGGGGCCAGGAGTGTCATTGCCTGCGCGACTCATGCGGTCTTTGCGGGGGACTCCCTTGAAATGTTTGCGCGGTCGAACTTCAGCGAAGTGATTGTGACAGATACGATGTTCGTCCCAGGACGCGAATATCCCTCGACGTTCACAGTGTTGTCAGTGTCCGAGCTCATTGCCAAGGCTATCTACAGCATCCACAACCACTCATCGGTCTCTGCCCTGTTCCAGCTGTGACAGTCTGAGGGTTGTCTACTTGATTCAGAGCTGATTTGACATACAATGTTGAAGATATGCCGGTATCTTATGAGTAAGGAGTTGGTATGCAAAGAGTAGCGATAGAAGCCGTTGCCCGTGAAAGCGGGAAGCATGGCAAGCTAAGCGTCCTGCGCAGGCAGGGTTTCATTCCCGCGGTCGTTTACGGGCGGGGGATGACCCCTCAGTCTGTTGCTGTTCCGGTGCGTGCATTTGAGCGTATCCGCCGCACGACAGGGGAATCTGCCATCGTCGAACTTCAGTTTGGGGATAGCAAGACTATGACCACAGTTGTGCATGAATACCAGATGAATCCGATCCGGGACACCTATACACATGTCGACTTTCTGCACATTTCTCTTGATGAGACGCTGACGAGCAGGATCCCGATTCGCCCCATCGGAACAGCTATCGGCCTCAAAGAAGGCGGAGTGCTCGAGCACTCGTTGTACGAGCTTGAAGTCGAGGCTCTTCCGCTTGACATTCCCGACTATCTGGAGGTTGACGTTTCCGACCTCGGACTGAAGCATTCCATCCACGTGGCTGATCTGAAGCTTGGCGACAAGATCAAGGTACTTACAAACGAAACGGCGACCGTCTTCTCGGTCGTTGCGCCAGCTATCGAAGAAGCCCCGCCTGTTCCTGAGGAGGGTGTTGCGGTCGAGGGCGCTGCTCCTGCACCGGGAACTGCTCCTGCACCGGGAACTGCTCCTGTCGCTGCTCCTGCTGAGGGCGCTGCGAAGACAGCCTCGAAGAAGTAGCACGGCACAACCGTTGTCTGCTCTGCATCAATCGCTCCATATGCGCTGGCCCCTGGGGGCCAGCGTTTTTGCTGTCCGCGTCTTCAACAAGAGCTTCTCGTGAGATTGCTGTTCATCGGTGATGTCTTCGGCCGTCCGGGGCGTACGATTGTGCGGCGACTGCTTCCACAGCTCAAAGAAGAGTTGCAGCCTGCTGTCGTCGTGGCCAACGCAGAGAATGCGACGCACGGGACCGGCATGACCCGGTCCGCGTTTGAAGAACTCAGCGCTGCAGGCGTCGATATATTCACAGGGGGTAATCACACACTTGGTAAGCCGGAAGTCCTTGACCTGATGCGGGAGCACTCGAGCGTGTTATGCCCCGGCAATGTGAGTCCTGCCATTAGGCGTCACGGATCCGTCATCTGGGAGACGCCGGACGGTCCCATAGCTGTCGTCAACGTGATGGGCCAGTATTGCATGAACGGTGCCGACAGCCCGTTCTGGTACATGGAAGAGGTCCTGCGCGACCCAGAGATTGCGGCCGTTCCTGGGAAAGTCGTTGATTTTCACGCGGAGGCTACTGCGGAGAAGGCAGCGATGCTGCGCTTGCTGGATGGCCGCGTATCGGCGGTCCTCGGAACACATACGCACGTTCCCACGGCAGATGCACGCGTCACGGCCGCAGGCACCGCATTCATCACTGATGTCGGCATGACGGGAGTACGATCTTCTATCATCGGGCTGGACCCAGAAGCCATGATGCGTCGTTTCGAGACGGGCATCACGTACGCGCCACGCGTTGCAGAGGGCGATGCGACGTTGATGGCCGTCGTGGTTGACATTGATGCGTCAACCGGGAGCAGCACTTCGATAACACTTTTGCAGAGGGACCACTGATATGGCCGGGTTCCTTATCAAGACCTTCGGATGTCAGTTCAACCAGCTGTACAGCGGTACGATCGCTGACGCGCTGACACGGGGAGGGCATCAGCCTTCTGATAGTCTTGGCGAAGCATCACTTGTCATCATCAACACGTGTGCAGTCCGTGAGAAGGCCGAGGAAAAGGCCTTCAGCTTCCTCGGCGAAGCTGCGAAGCTGATTGGAGCTAGCCATATCGTGTTCATGGGTTGCACAGCCACGCTTGACAGAGAACGAGCGGTTCGCATTGCAGGCCATGGCCTGAACGTCGTGGAGGGGACCATGGACGTGGAGCAAGTGCTTGCCGTCGTAGGGACCGTTGTGCCACTCGGCGAAGTGGACTGCACGGCTCCTCACTCGTTGTTTCCCACGGCAGACATCGAACTCATTCGTGGATGTGAAAGCTACTGTACATACTGTATCGTTCCCAGGGCGAGAGGTCCCGAGGTTGTTGTCGACGTCGGCGAAATCCTGTATCGAACCGAGCGGGCCATCGGGGGCGGCTTCTCTGAGCTACTCTTCCTGGGACAGAACATCAACAGATATCGGTCGAGCCTTGGAGGGCTTGTTGAGGTCATGTCGTCGGTCGATGGACTGGACGGCAACTTCTGGTTCTGGTTCCTGAGCTCTCATCCGGCAAACTTTACGCCGGAGGAAGTGAGACGGCTCATGGAGTTGCGGCACATCGAGCATCGTTTACACCTTCCGCTGCAGTCGGGGAGTGACCGGATCCTCGAGCGGATGAATCGGCGATATACAATTGCAGACTATGCCAGGCTTGCAGAGCCCATCCGCGAGAACACCGACTGGACATTGACAACGGACATCATTGTAGGCTTTCCCGGGGAAACGGATGATGATTTTGCCCATTCGGTCGACGCGGTCCATCGGTTCCGGTTCGACGGGGTTTTCCTTGCCAAGTACTCCGACAGGCCGGGTACGCCATCGTCCAGAATGCAGGACAAGGTCCCGCCCGCAATCATCGACGAACGGCACTCTGCCTTGCTCAGTATCGTCCAGGGTCTCAGGGAGCAGAGCAACCAGGCGCTGACAGGCAGATGCGTCGATGTGCTCGTCCTGGCTGTACATACAGCCGGAGATGCATTTGGAAGGTCGATCGATGGCAGGAATGTCTGGTTCTCGTGTTCTGCACCAGCGCCAGGAGTTGGCACATTCGTCAGTGTGACTATTGATCATGGCTCGAGAGAAGGATTGTATGGCGCCCGAGTTAGCTAGTCTTCCATTGATTGTCAGCATCGTCGGCGCCACCGGAACGGGCAAGACCGCGCTTGCCCTGGGCATCGCCCGTCGTTTTGAAGGGTCGATCATCTCTGCCGACTCGATGCAGGTCTACGAAGGGATGGATGTCGGAACGGCGAAACTCAGCCTGCCAGAACGTCTAGGTATTCCCCATGCTCTCATTGACGTCGTTTCTCCCAACGAGCACTTCTCTGTTGCGCAATATCAACTCCTGGCACTCGAAGCAGTGAAAGCGGCGATTCGCTTGCAGCGCCTGCCGATCCTGGTGGGAGGGACTGGTCTGTACGTGAGGGCTGTCCTCGACGGATACGAATTCCTGCCGGAGAAGCCCGATGCAAGTCTGCGGAGTCAGCTGCGAATGCTGTCCGAGAGCGAGCTGCGCGCGCGTCTAAGAACAGTCGACCCAGTGGCGGAACGCGAGATTGCCTCGAACGATCTCAGGCGACTGGAGCGCGCCTTGGAGATGAGCGTTCAGTCAGGAGTTCTGCCGAGCGTCCTGAAGCGGAGACAGCACCCGGTCGCATGGCGAGTCCTCCGTATTGGCCTGCGCGCAGAGCGGGCCGAACTCTACAAACGGCTTGACCGGCGTGTTGATACCATGATCTCTGCAGGAATGGAAGAGGAAGTGCGGCGCCTGCTGGAGGATGGCCTGAACTCTGACGACACTGCGATGCAGGGTATAGGCTACAAGGAACTGAGCGCCTGGATGCGCGGAGAGTTGGGGCGCGACGACGCGATCGAGCTCTGGAAGAAGCGTACGCGCAACTACGCCAAGCGGCAGGAGACGTGGTTCAGAAGAGAAAAGGATGTTCACTGGATTGACGTGTCCGATCAAACATCTGATTCAGTTCTAGCGCAGGCGGCCGTCCTCGTCGGATCTATCGCAGGAGGACACAGCAGATGATCACGGAACGCCAGCTGATGGAACGGGCACAGCAGCTCGAGCGTGAGTATGCGACCGAAATTGCAGATATTCGTGGAGTCCAACGTCGCAACTTCATGCGTATCCTTGGCGCATTCCACAGTGTTGGCTTGTCGACATCGGACCTTCGCCCCATGTCGGGTTATGGCATCGGGGACAACTTGCGGGATAAGACCGAACGCGTCTTTGCCCTCCTGTACGGCGCACAAGCTGCACTGGTGCGCCCGCAAATCATCTCTGGAACTCATGCTCTTGCAATCGCACTGTTCGGAGTACTTCGTCCCGGGGATGTGCTGTGTTGCGTGACGGGGGCTCCCTACGATACGATGGAGGAGATCATTGGAATCCGCCCATCTGATGGTTCGCTTGCGGAATTTGGTGTCGGCTACGCTGAATGCGACCTGACGACATCTCCTGCAGAATACTGGGACGAGCAGCTCGAGAAATGCTTCATGACCCGGTTGCCGAAAGTTGTCCTGATCCAGCGGAGTCGAGGATACAAGCGCGTCAGGGCGCTTCGGGAGGGTGAGATCGCAGGCATGATCTCATCCGTAAAACGCGTGTCACCCGAGAGTCTGGTCCTTGTCGACAACTGCTATGGCGATCTTCTCGAGGATCGTGAACCCACAATGGACGGCGCAGACCTGCTGGCCTCGTCGTTCATGAAGAATATCGGAGCGGGGATTGCCCCAACGGGCGGTTACGTGGTGGGGACTTCCAGGGCCGTGGCCCTGGCCGCGACCCGGTACTCGAGTCCAGGAGTGGGTGCTGAGATTGGGCCGAATCTTGGGTTTGCCGAGGCGTTCCTGCGGAGTCTGCTCTTTGCCCCAACGGTAATTGAGCAGGTCCTGACGGGGAACCTTCTTGCGAGCGCCCTACTGCAGGAAAACGGCTTCGTCGTGGATCCGGGACCTCACCAGCTTCGCGGGGACATTGTGCTGCGCATCGAGTGCGGGTCAAGGGAACGGTTCACAGCGTTTGCACGGGCCGTTCAGGAGTACTCCGCACTGGACGCCGATGCCGCGCCCGAGCCGAGTCGCATGCAGGGATACGAGACGGAAGTCCTGATGGCAGGCGGAAGCTTTGTCCAGGGATCCACGATTGAACTGAGTTTCGATGGGCCGTTTCGTGAACCGTACGTCGGATACTTGCAGGGGGGTCTGAATGCGTGGCAGGTGGTGCAGGCGACCGCGCGGGGAATCGCATATAGTATGAATGCTCGCAAGTAGTGTCGCTGCCGGCCATTCGTGATAGAATGGTTGAACGGTGAAATGCCGGAAGAAATGCTAGGAGGTTGTTATGACAGGTTTAACAAAGGTTGATCCAGAGGTAGCTGACGCACTGAACAAGGAACTGCATCGTCAGCAGAACAACATTGAGCTTATCGCATCTGAGAACTTTGTGTCTGAAGAAGTCCTGGCAGCACAGGGTTCAGTCCTGACAAACAAGTACGCCGAGGGATACCCGGGCAAACGCTACTATGGTGGTTGTGAGTACGTTGACATCGTCGAGACGCTGGCGATTGAGCGTGCCAAGGCGCTCTTCGGTGCGGAGGGGGCAAACGTTCAGCCCCACTCGGGAACACAAGCCAACCTTGAGGTCTACTTCTCCGTTCTACAGCCAGGAGACACCATTCTCAGCATGTCTCTTGCCGACGGTGGGCATTTGAGTCATGGAAGCCCCGTGTCGCTAGTAGGCAAACTGTTTCACATCGTCTCCTATGGCGTTCGGAAGGACACTGAGACAATTGACTATGACCAGGTAGCCGAGCTGGCCCGAACGGAGCATCCCAAGCTGATCGTCGCAGGTGCCAGTGCGTATCCGCGCACCATCGATTTCCCGCGCTTCCGCGAGATCGCCGATTCGGTCGGTGCATTGCTTATGGTGGACATGGCCCACATAGCTGGGCTGGTCGCCGCAGGAGTCCATCCTTCACCGGTACCGTATGCGGATTTCGTCACGACGACCACGCATAAGACACTTCGCGGTCCCCGAGGCGGCATCATCCTTTACAAGGAGAAGTATGCCAAGCAGCTCAACAGTGCTGTGTTTCCTGGCAGTCAGGGAGGACCTCTTGAACATGTTATCGCGGCGAAGGCGGTTGCTCTGAAACAAGCTGCGTCTCCCGAGTTCGTCGCCTATCAGAAGCACGTTCTCGCTAACGCAAGAGCCCTGGCACAGGCGCTGACGGAGCGAGGCTATCGCATCGTTTCCGGCGGCACCGACACTCACCTCATGCTTGTCGATCTGACCTCCAAGGGAGTTACAGGCAAAGAAGTCCAGGCGCTTGTGGAGACCGTAGGCATCACCGTCAACAAGAATGCCATCCCCTTCGATCCCTTGCCGCCAAACAAGGCAAGTGGAATACGGCTTGGGACTCCAGCTGTGACCACTCGCGGCATGCGCGAGCCGGAGATGATTGAGATCGCTGCCCTGATCGACGAGACGATCATGGGGCGCGACGACGAGGAGAAGTTGGCTCAGATTCGAGGTCGCGTGACGGCGCTGACGGACCGTTTTCCGCTATATGCAGGCAAGATGTACTAGGAGAACTGATGGACTATCGTAACCTTCAGGTGCTGAATCATCCGCTGATACGACACAAACTGACCCTTCTTCGGAACAAGAACACGACGCACAAGGATTTCCGGCAGCTGGCGCAGGAACTTGCCGGACTCATGACGTACGAGGTGTGCAGGAATATGCGAACCAAGGCGTGCCCCATAGAGACCCCGTTGGAGCCCTATAATGGGCAGGAACTGGAGAACGAAGTCACCATAGTGCCCGTGCTTAGAGCAGGTCTCGTCATGGCTCAGGGGATGCTCGACATGATCCCTCACGCCAAGGTAGGGCACATTGGTCTGTTCAGAGACGAGAACACCCTGCAACCGGTTCAGTACTACTGCAAGCTTCCCGAGAGTACCGGTGAGTCAGACGTATTCGTCGTGGACCCGATGCTTGCAACTGGAGGCAGTGCCTCCAAGGCTATTTCCCTGGTCAAGGAACGGCATCCTCGCAGCATCTGCTTCTGTTGCCTCATTGCGGCGCCGGAGGGCATCGAGGTGCTGCAGCGCGACCATCCCGACGTAAAAATCGTCACTCTGGAAATCGACCGTCGTTTGAACGAGAATGGCTATATTCTTCCCGGTCTTGGCGATGCCGGGGACAGGATATACGGGACAAAGTAGTCCATGCATCTTGTGATTACGCAGGCACAGTTCTGGTCGTTTCTCATGGCTCTGGTGCTGAGTCTTGTGTTGACACCGGTATTCATGAGACTTGGGCTACGCCTTGGCATCACCGACAAGCCGGCTGCACACGTTGAGGCGAACATCGACGGTCAACGGCGCAGAGTGAATCGGAAGGTTACTCCCCGCACTGGTGGCATTGCCATCGTGGTCGCATTCATCATGTCTGTGCTCTTCTTCGATTCGCTCACAGTGCAGTTGAAGGGAATCCTTGTCGGTGGAGGTATCGTGTTCATTGGCATGCTCCTGGACGATATGTTCGATATTCCCGCGTTGCTGAAGCTGCTGATACAATCAGTGGCCGCAATCGTCGTCATCGCATTTGGAGTCCGTGTGACCGCATTCACCAACTTCCTGCATGGAGGATTCTTCCAGCTTGGCCTCGCCGGCATCATCCTTACCTATTTCTGGATCGTGGGAATCACGAATGCGCTGAACCTCATCGATGGACTGGACGGTCTTGCGGGTGGCGTCGCAGCGCTGATTCTCCTCGCAATGTTTTTCTTCGCCGCGCTCAAGGGCATGGCAGTCATGGGGGCCATCCTTGTGGCGCTGCTTGGTGCTGTCCTGGGATTTCTTGTCTTCAACTACAATCCGGCGAAGGTGTTTCTTGGGGACGCCGGGTCCGAGTTTCTTGGGTTCATGATCGCGAGCTTTTCCGTCTATGGCGCCCTTAAACTGCCGACAACTGTTATGCTCATCGTGTCGGTTTTCGCGCTTGGCATCCCCATCGCGGAAACAGTCTCGAGCATTTTCCGGCGGGCAGCCAGGCACCAGTCTCCCATGAAGGGAGACAATGGGCATTTCCACTATCTGCTGCTGTTTCGGGGGTGGAGCCAGCGGCGCATCACGACGCTGTACTACCTGGTGACGTTCGCGTTATGCTCGATCGGGCTGGCCATCGCCCTTCTGGGAGTCCATTGACATGCGTCGCAACATTCTGTCCATCTTTGGCACGCGTCCTGAGGCGATCAAGATGGCGCCCATCGTCAAGGCGCTGGAGGCCGATCCCAGGTTCGACAGTCATGTGCTCCTGACCGGCCAGCACATGCAGATGCTGGACGACGTGGTAGAGATGTTCGAGATACTGGTGTGGCGAGACCTTAATGTCATGAAGCATCGTCAAACGCTTCCGTACCTGACGGCCGCACTTGCAACGCAGATTTCCGATGCATTGGCGGAACTGCAGCCGGACATGGTTCTGGTCCATGGAGACACCACCACCACGTTCATGGGAGCTCTGGCGGCGACCTACGCGAAGATCCCTGTCAGTCATGTCGAGGCGGGACTCAGGTCTCATCAGAAGTTCAGCCCTTTCCCCGAGGAAGTGAACCGCATGCTGACGGATCAGGTTTCCGACCTTTGTTTCGCGCCCACCGAGGAGGCCAGACAGAATCTTCTGCATGCAGGTATCGACACCAGCAAGATCGATGTCGTCGGAAACTCAATCGTGGACGCCGTGCACATGGCCTTGCCCCACCTTCGTGCCCCGGACATCATGTCGAAGGTTCGGCCGGGCAGCCCCATGATCATCATGACGGCACACCGTCGCGAAAACTGGGATACTGGCATTGCGATCTTTTCGGACGCGCTCGTGAAGCTCTCCAGTTCGCATCCGGAATTGACGTTCGTCTTTCCGGTGCATCTGAACCCGGTTGTGCGAGAAACAGTGTTCGGGATTGCGGCGGGCCTGCCGAACGTCGTGCTCACCGACCCTCTTCCCTACTTCGATTTCCTGTATCTGCTTGAACACTGTGTCGCCGTTCTCAGCGACTCGGGCGGGATTCAGGAAGAGTGCGTGACGCTTCACAAGCCGATGCTCCTGCTTCGTGAGGTCACCGAGCGTCCCGAGGCTGTGACAAGCGGCTGGGTCAAGCTGGTCGGCCAGGACGAGGACCTTATCGTCTCGTCGTTCGAGCATCTCGTGGGAAGCAGTTTTGTTGTTTTGGGCGCGGATGGGGTCAACCCATATGGTGATGGGACAACTGCGGCGCAGATACTCGCTCGCATCGAGGATTATCTCAATGCAACTCACTGAGGAGGGTAACGTATGACAACGGAACAGAGCTTTCTCATCGAGGGAGGCAACTCTCTTCACGGTTCGGTCCGCTGCAGCGGCGCCAAGAACTCGATTCTGCCGCTGGTGGCGGCTGCGATTGCCGTCCGCGACGTTGTCAGTTTTCAGAATGTTCCAGACATCAGTGACCTCCAGTCTCTCCTCACCCTTATTCAGGCGATGGGCGTCAAGCTGGTTTCGTTTATTGATGGAGAGCTGGTGCTCGACACCCGTGGACCCATTGAGACACACGTTGAGAACACCAATGGCTACAGCTTGCGCGGGACACAGACATTGGTTGGAGCACTTCTTGGGCGTGAGCACAGGGCGATGCTCCCATCGCTGGGCGGCTGCAGTATCGGTGCTCGACCCATCGACCTTCACATCAAGGGACTGCGAGCCATGGGCACACAGTTCGAGTGGAAAGACGGTTATCTTATCGGTCAGGCCGCAGCTCTCAAGGCCTGCGATGTCTACCTTGACTTTCCCAGCGTGGGCGCGACTGAGAATCTCCTGTTGGCATCTGCTCTTGCCCAAGGTACGACACGTGTCTTCAATGCAGCCCAGGAGCCGGAGGTTTATGATCTCATCTCCTTCCTCAACAAGGCGGGCGCCCGCATCGTGCCGGTTTTCCCGTTCGGATTCCGTATCGAGGGAGTCGCTCAACTGCACGGTGCGTCGCACCGTATCATCGGCGATCGCATCGAAGCTTCGACATTGATGGTGGCCACGGCCATTACGCAGGGCGAGGCGACCATCACGGGCATCGACGCCCGCCATATCTGGTCGATTATCGCCAAGTTGCGAGAGACGGGGGCGATGGTAGAGGTAGAGGGGGATGACGCCGTTGTCGTCAAGGGCGTTCCAGAGTATCGGTCGACCGACATCCGTACCCTGACGTTCCCGGGGTATGCCACGGATGCCCAACCTCCGATGACCGCGTATCTAACATTGGCGCGTGGCAATTCGGTCGTTGTGGAAAGTATCTTCGAGAACCGGTTCGGTGCCATCCTCGAGCTCGAGCGCATGGGTGCCCGCATCAAGGTATCGGAAGAGACAGCCATTATCGAGGGTGTAGAGTCGCTGAATTCGGCGACAGTTCAGGCAAAGGATCTGCGGGGCGGTGCCGCCCTGGTGCTCGCCGGCCTTGCAGCGCATGGCACAACGACAGTCAAATCCATCCACCATATCGACCGGGGATACGAAGCGCTCGAAAGTAAGCTGTTTCAACTGGGCGCACACGTGACTCGTGTCACCCAACCGGAGGCATAGACCATGATAGAACAGGAGCAGGTTCTTGACGCCCTGAGGGCCGTCTACGACCCTGAGATCCCGATCAACGTCGTTGATCTCGGGCTGATTTACGGAGTAGAGATCACCGCCGAGGGTGACGTCACGGTTCGTATGACCATGACTGCTCCACAATGTCCAATGAGCGGCTATTTGCTCCAGCAGGCTGAACAGGGAGTTCGGACCGTAGCAGGAGTGCGGAACGTCAAGGTGGATCTTGTGTTCGATCCTCCGTGGGAGCCTTCCATGATCAAGGAAGATGCCCTCAAGAGCGCCGGTATTGTCACGGACACTCCGGCCAACCCGGCCGAAGGCGACTGCTCCACGGAAAAATGAAAGAGATCGCGCCGCGACAGCCTGCAGGCACGCTGGCGGCGAATCTCGACCAGTTGATCGAGAGTTTCCTTCTAGCACAAGACGTGGGCATCACCAGCAAGGTGGTGTATCGGCGCGCACTCAAACGGTTCAAGGAGTTCCTGTCACTTCGAGAGGCTGCCGGCGGCGTCGGTTATCTGACGAAGACAGATATCGTCCAGTACAAGAGCCATCTGCTGGCAGAGGGCCTGTCGCCTCGGACGGGGAATCTGTACCTTACCTCGGTCCGCCAGTTCTTCAAGTACCTCGAGTCCAACCGCATCTATCCCGATGTGTCCGCGGGCCTCAAAGGCTTCAAGCGTTCGTACGGGTTCAACCG